>URBQ01000018.1 GCA_900546115.1 uncultured Collinsella sp. | reverse complement strand
GGAGGGGTGGGGGAAGGGGTGGGGAAAGGTGTTGAAAAATGGGGCGGTTCCCCATATTATTGATGACGTCGACAGGCGGGGTGGTTCCCCGCGTACGTGCCATCTGAGTAACCGAGGGGAGGGCGCACATGGGAATGACTGGTGCATACGAGCGCAATCTCGATGCAAAAGGTCGTCTGTCCCTGCCTGCACCCCTTCGCGAGGAGCTTGGAGAGCACGTTCGCGTGTTCAAAGCCCTGGATGTCGATGCTCTGTACGTGTTCTCTGCCGAGGCCTTCGATAAGTGGGTCGAAGGACTCTTCGCGGGTCGTGAGGGCCACGAGGGTTTTAACCCGCGTGACATTAACGACCAGAAGCTCATGAGGGCGATCAACAAGCGCACCACGTCGATGGATGTGGACAGCGCCGGTCGTATCGGTCTTTCCGAGTCTCTCCGCAAGCAGGCGAACCTCGACCGCGAGGTCACGGTTGTGGGCAACTACGACCACCTTGAGGTTTGGGATCGCGCCGCGGCCGATGAGGACGATGACGATGAGGCCCTGCTGGACCTCTTCTTCTCGTAAGGGCAAGGCACGGGTAACGGATGGAGCGTGGGATCTTGACACAAGAATATCGGCATGAACCTGTCATGCTCGGCGAAGTGCTTGAGTCGCTGCAGCTAAAGAGCGGCTCCGTTGTCTGCGATTGCACCCTTGGCGGTGCCGGCCATTCGGTAAAGATGGCCGCACAGGTGGGGGAGACGGGCCTTTTGCTCGGCGTCGATCAGGACGACATGGCCCTCGAGGCCGCTGGCGCCCGTCTGGACCGCGAGGTTCCCGGCGTTCCGCACCAGCTGCTGAAGGGCAACTTCGGCGACTTGGACGAGCTGCTTTGCTCGGCCGAGGTGCCCGGGGTCGATGGCTTCCTGTTCGATTTGGGCGTTTCGTCACCGCAACTCGATATCCCTGGCAGGGGCTTTTCGTATAACGAGGACGCCCCATTGGACATGCGGATGGATCCGGGCAATAACACCTTAAACGCAGCTGAGGTCATCAACACCTATAACGAACACGACCTCGCCCGGATTCTACGCGTCTACGGCGAAGAGAAGTTCGCCTCGCAGATCGCGCGCGAGATCGTGCGCCGCCGCGAGCAAGAACCGATCGAAACCACCGGCCAATTTGTCGAGATCATCAAGGCGGGTATCCCGGCTGCCGCTCGTCGGCATGGTGGACACCCGGCCAAGAAAAGTTTCCAGGCCATTCGCATCGAGGTCAATCACGAGCTCGATGTGCTCGAACGAGGGCTTGATGCCGCCACCAGGTGGCTCAACCCGGGCGGACGTATCTGCGTCATTTCGTATCACTCGCTCGAGGACCGTATCGTAAAGAACCACTTTAAGGAGATGAGCCAGGGGTGCACGTGTCCGCCGGAGATTCCGGTGTGCGTGTGCGGCAACGTGCCGATACTCAAGGTCATCACCCGCAAACCCCTGGTTGCCCAGCCTGATGAGGTTGAGCGCAACCCTCGGGCGAGATCAGCCAAAATCCGCGTGGCGCAGCGTCTGTAGGCGCGACCGCGCGATATTGGACCTCCCGCTCGCACCATAAACGAAGCTTAAACACACTACCAACGTACTCGGGATGGGAGGCGGCATATCATGGGCTACAACACTTCAAACGCAGCACTCGCCTATGATATGAACGCCATGCCCGCCTATCGTGAGGCACCGCAGGCCTCCGTTGCTCCCCGCGAGCAGCGCACGCCGCGCTTTGATGTCTACACGGGCGCGGGCCGTCAGGCAAACCAGGCGGTAAGCCCGGTTTTCATGAGCGTTCTTAAAACGTTTTGCATCATTGCGGCCATCTTTATGACGATCGGTGTCGCCCGTGTGGCGCTCGCCGGCGTTACGGCCCAGGTGCTCAACAGCAATGCCGCGCTTACCAACACGCTCGAGAAGGCGACCGATGAGAGCTCTGACCTGGAGGTCATGCATTCGGTCTATGGTGCCGACACGCGCATTCGCGACCTTGCGGGCGCTTATGGCATGGTGGAGCCCAGCGAGAGCGTTACACTTGATTTTTCGCAGGATGCAGCCGCGGGCGCTAGCTCGACCGCGACCGCTCAGTAACAAGACGGTAGCTGAGTATGACAAATGACTATCGCCGCGGTTCCGACGGGGGTCGCGGTTCTGGACGTCCCTCATCGCGGGGACGTTCTGGTTATCAAGGAACGGGTCGGCCATCTTACAACGCGAGACCGTCCTATGGCAACGACCCCGCGTCGCGTCTCCGTGGCTCGAGTGGTCCTCAAATGCATAACACCAGACCGCGCAAGAGCTCGTCGACCGAATGGCTCACGGGCACGCCGCTGCCCCGTCGCAAAGCCGTCATGGGTTTCATCGGGTTTGGCTTGGGTTTGGGCGTCCTTCGCCTTGCCGACTATCAAATCGTGGAAGCCGATAAGTTACGCGACCGTGCCGATGCACGTCGCTTGCTTGCGCAGACGCTGTATGCCAAGCGCGGTACCATCTACGACCGTAACGGTAACGTGCTGGCGTCGTCGGTCGAATGTCGCAACAT
The DNA here is from genome assembly GCA_900546115.1 of uncultured Collinsella sp. Taxonomy (GTDB): domain Bacteria; phylum Actinomycetota; class Coriobacteriia; order Coriobacteriales; family Coriobacteriaceae; genus Collinsella. The sequence goes on along the minus strand of URBQ01000018.1, from coordinate 49,465 downwards.
CGCTGTGAACCCCCAGCTTGTCGAGGATGTTGACAAGACGGTGTCGGCGCTGGTCAAGGCAACTGGAATCGATAAAAAGACCTGCCGCAAGCTCGTTGAGTCCGATGGAACCTGGGTGTATATCAAGCGCCAGGTGGACGAAGACGACGCTGCGGCGCTGGAGAAGAAGAACCTGCCCGGCGTGCTTTTTGAGCAGGCCATGAAGCGCGTATATCCATACGGCAATCTGGCATCGCAGGTGCTGGGTGTAGTGAATGTAGACAACGACGGCTTGACGGGTCTCGAAAAGCAATACAACAAGCTTCTGACCGGCACGAACGGTTCTCTCGTACGCGAGCGCGCGAGGGACGGCAGCTATATCGCGGGCGGTGCCTATAAAAAGGTGGCTGCGGTCGACGGCATTGATCTCGTGACGACGCTCGACGTCAATATCCAGCGTGCGGCCGAGGATGCCCTGGCAGAGGCTGTCGAGAAGACAAAGGCCAAGAACGGCTCGGCGCTGGTCACCGATCCTACGACTGGCGAGATCTTGGCAGCCTGCTCGTATCCGACCTACGACCAGACCAATTTGGAAAACGCCAAGACCGAGGATATGAACCTGCGCCTGGTCACCGACGCCTACGAGCCCGGCTCGGTCTTTAAGACGCTCGTGGCGGGCGCCGGCTTCGACTTGGGTGTCGTGCGGTCGAGTACGTCGTTTGAGGTGCCGGCGAGCATCAAGGTGGGCGACGATACCGTCACCGATGCCGACAAGCGCGACTACGCCATGACCATGGATGTGCGCGAGATGATGCGCCGTTCGTCCAACGTGGGATTTGTCCTGGTGGGGCGCAAGATCGGTGCCGACGACTTTGCCGCCTATGTGGACAAGTGGGGCATCGGTCACAGCTCTGGTGTCGATTTTCCGGGCGAGAGCCTGGGCATCGTCAAGGAGCGTGACCAGTATGACGGCGCCACGCTGGGCTCGATGAGCTTTGGACAGGCGCTGTCTGTCTCGCCGATTGAGATCGCACGTGCCGTGGGCGGCATCGCCAACGGCGGCGTGATGATGACCCCGCACTTCTATAAGTCCAGCAAAGGCGACGAGAAGGACTGGGGCGAAGGCGAGCGTGCGATTTCTGAGGATGCAGCATCCCAGGTGACATCGTGCATGCAGACGGTCGTGTCTGAAGGCACGGGCGTTGGCGGCGCAGTTGACGGCTATGACGTGGCGGGCAAGACCGGCACGGCCGAACGTGCCGACGAGAACGGCGGCTACCTCAAGGAGAACTACATGTCGTCCTTTATGGGCTTTGCACCGGCACAATCGCCCAAGGTGCTGTGCTATATCACGCTCGACGGAACGCCGAGCGGCTCAGATGCCGCTGCGGTGCCGTTCCAGTCCATTATGGCCAACGCGCTCGACGTGCTGGGTATCCCACACACGAAGTAGGGGGTTACAATCTTTGGGGCGTGGTTTGTTGTCCCATATGAGGGGTGTTCACATGCCCTGCACCACGCATGCGCGGCGCTGGGATACAATACGCCGATAGCATTATTTAGGTTTACAGGGGAGCTGCAATGATAGAGATCGCCGTCAACAACCTCGCGGCCGCAACAGGGGCCCGAACCGTGACGGGAGAAGTCGATCGGGTATGCCGCGGGTGCGTTATCGACTCGCGCCAGGTCGAGGAAGGGACGATTTTCGTCGCCTTTCCCGGTGAAAACGTCGACGGAAATGATTTTGCTTCCCGTGCCGTCCAGTCGGGTGCCGGCGCCGTCGTGATGACGCGTGAGCCCGAGGCCGAGCTGGTCTCGCTGGCGCAGGACAAGGGCTGTGCCATCTTGCTGACCGATGATCCCGAGGAGTTTCTGCTGCGTTTGGCGCACGCGTATCGCCTGGAGCTTGGCTGCCTGGTCGTTGGCATTACCGGTTCCATCGGCAAGACGACGACCAAGGACGTTCTCGCCGCTGTGCTCGCCAAGCGCTATCGTGTCTGGGCCACCAAGGGCAATTTCAATAACCTGATCGGCATGCCGCTCACGGTGCTTTCCGCTCCGGCCGATACCGAGGTCCTGGTGCTCGAGATGGGCATGAACCATTTCCACGAGATCGAGCGCCTGTCCCAGTCCGCCAATCCCAACCTTGCCATCGTGAGCAAGATCGGCACCTCTCATATCGGCATTTTGGGCAGCCGCGAGAACATCGCCCGCGCTAAGGCCGAGATTGTCCAGGGCATGTGCGCCGCCGGCGACTATTTGCCGCTGCTGGTTTTGGGCGGCGAGGACGATTTTACGCCGTTCATTCGCGATACGTTCGCCCGGCCTGCTGGTATCGACGTGATGCTGGCCGGTGTCTCTGACGATGATGAGGTCCGCGCCCGCGACGTTCGCGTTGATGACGAGGGCCGTCCGGTCTTTACGCTCGATTTTGGTCAGGGCGAGACAATCGATACCATGCTTGCCATCCCCGGCGTGCAGTCCGTTCCTAATGCCGTTAAGGCCGCCGCGGTTGCCTATCGCCTGGGCGTGACGCCCGAGCAGATCGATGCTGCCTTTAGGGGTCTTACGATCACCGGGCACCGCCAGGAGATCAAGCGCGCCAAGAGCGGTGCACGCATCATCGACGATTCCTATAACGCCAGCGCCGAATCGATGGCAGCCGGCCTCGATCTGCTGTGCTCGCTTTCATGCACGGGGTCTCGCATGGCGATCCTGGGCGAGATGGGCGAGATGGGCGATGAGGCTCCTCGCATGCATGAGCTCGTGGGCGCCTATGCCGCCGCCAAGAAGCTCGACATGCTGGCGTGCGTGGGTGGTGAGCTGGCCCAGCTTATGGCCGATGCCGCGCGCATGATGGGCATGGACGAGGACCGCATCCAGGTGTTCTCCGATTATCAGCAGATGCTCGACCGCATGGGCGGCGCGCTTGAAAAACATGATGTTGTACTGGTCAAGGGTTCCCGCTTTGTTGAGCTCGACCGCTTTGTGGAAGGTGTGTGCTAGCCCATGTTCGGCAATCCCTCGTATCCAACGTATCAGGCTTTTTTGGGGCTTGGCATCGCCGCAGCCATTGCGCTGCTGCTCATGCCGTGGTGGATTAAGCTGCTCAAGGTCGAGGGTATCGGCCAGCAGGTTCGTGCCGACGGCCCCAAGCGTCATTTGGTTAAGCAGGGAACGCCCACCATGGGTGGTGTTGTCATCCTCGTCGCGATCTCGCTGACCTGCCTGCTGATGGGAAAGCTCACCACCGAGCTCGTGCTCGTGCTGCTCGCCACGCTGGCGACCGGTGTGCTGGGCCTGATCGACGACCTGACCTCCGTTACGCATGGGCGCTCGCTCGGTCTGACGCCTCATGCCAAGATGATCGGCCTAACCATTATCTGTGTCACCTTTACGGTGCTTGCCGTCAACTGGTGCGGCGTCGCCCCCGAGATTCGTTTTCCCGGTGGGTTGACGATTGACCTTGGCGTGCTTTCGACTGCCATCTGCGGCTATTCGTTCCCGTGGCTCTATATTGTCTTTTGCTGGCTGATGATTGCCGGTCTTTCTAATGCCGTGAACTTGACCGATGGCCTTGACGGTCTTGCTGGCGGCACCTCCATGATCGCCATGCTCGCCATGGCTGCCATGGCGTTTTTGCACGGAGACGTGAACCTGTCCATCTTCTGCACCGCGTGTGCCGGTGCCTGCCTGGGCTTTCTGTGGTTCAACTGCTATCCGGCGAGCATCTTTATGGGTGATACCGGCTCGCTTGCTCTGGGCGCCGCGTTTGCCTGTACGTCCATCATGACTAACACCGAGGTCGTCTCCCTCATCATCGGTGGCCTGTTTATCGTTGAGACCCTGTCGGTCATGATTCAGGTTGTCTACTTCCACTTTACGCACAAGCGCGTCTTCCTTATGGCGCCCATCCATCATCATTTCGAAAAGAAGGGTTGGGCCGAGACCAAGGTCGTCATCCGTTTTTGGATTATCGCTGCGGCATTTGGTGCCGTTGGCCTTGCTCTGTTCTTCCAGTTGGGATAGTGGTCTTTCATGCCTCTTGCTGATGTCTTTAGCCTGCTCGTTTTGGGTCAGGGCAAATCCGGTCTCGATGTCGCCCGCTGGGCGCTGGCACATCCAGAGCGCGTAAGCGCCGTTACCGTGTATGGCGGCGGCACCTCTGAGCCCAATGACGCCACGCGTGCGCTCGAGGCTGCTGGTGCGTCGTTTGTCTATGGGACCGAACAGGTCGAGGGCGCCTATGACGTATGCGTGACGTGCCCGGGCATCTCGGAGTTCTCGGGCTTCTTTAAGGCCGGGCGCGAGCATGCCGCCCAGATTATGGGTGAGCCCGAGTTTGCCTATCGCCTGTCGCCCGATAACTGGATTGCCATCACGGGCACCAACGGCAAGACGACCACCACGTCGCTGACCGATTATCTGCTCAAGGCTTCCGGTGAGGCCAGTGTAGCTGTCGGCAACATCGGTGAGCCGCCTATCAACGAGATTGACGGCCGAGCCCACAACGAGTGGTTTGTGGCTGAGCTCTCGAGCTATCAGATTGCTACGACCACCGAGCTCCACCCTCGCGTGGCGGTGCTGCTCAACATCACTCCCGACCACTTGGGCTGGCATAAGAGCCATAAGAACTATGCGCTTGCCAAGATCAAACTGTTTGACAATATGGTCGATGACGATCTGGTGGTCGTCGACGTCGAAGACGCCGGCATTCACGAGTTCGATGAGTACATCTACACGCCGGGTCGTCGCATCTGCAAGGTTGCCTTTGACGAGCCAGAGGGTGAGGATGTCGCCTTTGTGCTCGATGGCAAGATGATCGTGCGCCTGAAGGGCGTCGAGACCCCGCTCATCGCTACATCCGAGCTCAAGATCTCGGGCCATCATAATGTTATCAATGCCCTGTGCGCTGCCACGGCTGTCCTGGCCGTCGGTGCCAATCCCGAGGGCATTTGCCGCGGTCTGGCCTCGTTCCAGCCGCTCGAGCACCGCGTGGAGCCGTGCGGCGAGATTGACGGAGTGCGCTACGTCAACGATTCCAAGGCGACCAACACCGACGCGGTCGAGAAGGCGCTGACGGCATTTCCCGATGACAACGTGATCTTGCTGCTCGGCGGCCACGATAAGGGCACGCCGCTCACGGACTTCGCGCGCGTCGTTATGGATAACGTGCGCTCGGTCGTCTGCTTTGGCGATGCGCGCGAGCGCTTTACCGCCGCTATGGACGAGGCCGATGTCGATGGCGATGTGGATATCGCCCAAGCGGATGACCTACGCGATGCCGTGGACGTTGCCCGTTCGCTGTCGAGCCGTGGCGACGTGATCTTACTTTCTCCTGCCTGCTCTTCGTTCGATGAGTTCTCGGGCTATGAGGAGCGCGGCCGCGTGTTTAAGGACTACGTGGCTCAGCTTGCCGCTGCAGCGAAATCGCAAATGGAATAGGGGTTGCCGGTGAGAGAGGAGAGCCCCCGACAAGGTATGAGGAGGCCCGACTCGGACCGTGCTTCCTCGCGGCGCAGCACACCGCGTTCCGGTCGTGGCAGGCAGTCGTTTAGCGAACGCTATATTGCCGGCGTTCCCGCCCGCATCATGCGCCCCCGTCTGATATTTATGGCCTGCCTGTTTACTTTGGTGTGCTTTGGTCTGCTGATGGTGTACTCGGCGTCTTCGGTCGAGGCGCTGCACGAGAATGGCTCGGCGACGTTTTTCCTGGGTCGACAGGCCGCGTTTGCCGTGGTTGGTGTTCTGGCGCTGATTGCCATCGTGCGCGTTTTGCCGGACAGCTGGTTTGGGGAGGATGTGCTTAGGATCTTCCTTATCGGCATGATAGGGCTACTGTTTCTGGTGTTCTTGGTGGGCAGCGGCAGCCGTGGCGCCACGCGCTGGCTCAACATCGCCGGTATTCAGTTCCAGCCTTCCGAGTTTTTAAAGCCATTTGCCATTGCGTATTCGGCCATCATGCTTGATCGCTTCTTTTCGCCCGGTGGCAACATCAACGAATTCCTTCGCAAGATGGGCATCTACCTGGGTATTTCGCTCTTTCTGATCTTTATCCAGCCCGATTTCGGTACTGTCCTGATCATCCTGTTGACCCTCATGTGCATGGCGTTGTTTGCGGGTCTCGACCCGAGATTTATCATCGGCGTGCTAATCTTCGGCATTCTCGTGATCGTGATTGCACTTGTCGCAGAGCCGTACCGTATGGTGCGTATTCAGGTTGCCTTGAACCCTTGGGCTGACGAGTATGGTGACGGCTATCAGGCCACGCTTGCCATCATGGCCTTTGCCTCGGGCGGTCTGTTCGGCCGTGGCATCGGCAACTCAACCATGAAGTACTCGTATCTGCCCGAGGCGCACAATGACTACATCCTGGCCATCATTGGCGAGGAAGTCGGCTTTGTCGGAACCGTGCTGTTCTTCTTGGTGTTTGCGATGCTGATCTACTCGGCGTTTCGCATTGCCGAGCAGGCGACCGATCGTCGGGGCGCGCTTATGGCGTCTGGCTCCGCGGTCATTCTCGCGGTGCAGTTTTTGATTAACGCGCTGGGCATCCTCAACGTGTTTCCCATGACGGGCAAACCGTTGCCGTTTATTAGCTACGGCGGTTCGTCGATTATTGTGTCGCTTATGCTTGCCGGGTTGATCCTGCGCGTTTCGTACGAGAGCGCCCGCCGCGATGAGTATGACCGCCGCCGTGAGAGCTTTGCCGTTATGGACGAGAGCACCGCCGGCGTGGCCCATGTGCGCGGTGAACGACCTTCGCGTAGCGGCTTTACCGTTCTGGATGGTTCTGCATCCGAGCCGGCAGCTCGTCCACGCTCGCGAACGGCTCCGCAAGGTCGTCCGCAGCGCCCCAGCCCTCGCAACGCGGGCGGCGGATATAATCGAATCGATTTGAACTCGGACCCGTCGGCGCGTTTGCGCACCGACGACCAGGGACCGCGTGTACGAAGGGACTACCATGACCGATAAGATGACCGTTGCTATTGCAGCCGGCGGCACGGCAGGGCATATCAACCCCGCGCTCGCCTTGGCCGAAGAGCTGCGTGACCGTGGCCACCACGTTGTGTTCGTGGGCCAGTCGCGCAAGCTCGAGGGTCGTCTGGTCCCCGAGGCTGGGTTTGATTTTGTGCCCATTACGGTTACGGGCTTCGACCGCTCCCGTCCTTGGACGGCGCTGACCTCGCTGTGGCGTGTCAACAAGGCCAAGCGTGCGCTCGCCAGTCATTTCTCAAAGGTCGGCAAGCCCGATGCCGCCATCGGTTTTGGTGCCTATGTCGAGGTTCCGTTGCTGGGGTGGTGCAAGGGCGCAGGCGTTCCGTATCTGCTGCATGAGCAGAACTCTGTTCCGGGCCTGGCCAACAAGATGATGAACTCCCACGCCGCTCGCGTGTGCATCTCGGTGCCGGCAGCGCGTTCGGTCTTTGAGCGCGAAGGTGACCCTGACCACGTGCTCATGACCGGCAACCCCGTACGTCGCTCGGTGATCGAGGGCGATCGCGCTCGCGGCCGCAAGGCACTTGGCGTTCCCGAGGACGCTACGCTGCTGCTCGTCTTTGGCGGTTCACTTGGCGCCCAGCACCTCAACGAGCGCGTGGCTTCGCTCAAAAACGAGCTGCTTTCGCGCAAGAACCTCTATGTGTTGCATTCGACGGGTGCCGACGGCTTTGAGGAGACCGAGCGCGCTTTGGCGCTGACGCCCGAGGAGGCGAAGCGTTACCGCGTCCAGCCTTACATCGACAACATGGGCGACATGCTGGCTGCTGCCGATTTGGTGCTATCGCGTTCGGGCGCATCGAGCGTGGCCGAGATCGCTGCGCTCGCCGTGCCCTCGGTGCTCGTGCCGTACCCGCATGCGACGGCCGACCACCAAACCACCAATGCCCGTTATCTGGTCGACGCCGGGGCCGGCGTGCTCTGTGCCGATGCCGATATCGACGGTTCTGCCTTTGCCGATGAGCTGCTGCACCTGGTCGATGACGCGGCGGCACGCGACGCCATGCGTCAGGCGGCGCGTGGTCTGGCTCAGGATAGGGCCGCCGCTCTTCTGGCGGATGCGGTAGAGGGTTTGCGTTAGTTAGACGGGATATCGTCGGTCGCCCTCGCGCTGATGCGGTAGGTGCGGTACAGTTAACGGGTTACAGGCAGTGTTTACGCAAGGAGTACACGAGCACATGGCTGATTCCCAGACTGCAACCTCCGCGCCCGAGTTTAAGAGCGCCCACTTTATCGGTATCGGCGGCGCCGGCATGAGCGGCATCGCCCTCGTTCTGCACGAGCGCGGTTATGCCGTTACCGGCTCCGACCTTAAGACGTCACGTTATATCCGCCAGCTTACCCGCGCTGGTGTGAAGGTGCATGTGGGCCATGAGGCCGCCACGATCGACGAGGTCAAGCCCGACGTGGTTGTTGTGTCCACCGCTATTCCGGAGTCCAACCCTGAACTCGTGCGCGCTCGCGAGCTGGGTATTCCCGTGTGGCCCCGTGCCAAGATGCTCTCTGCTTTGGGCCACGGCTACACCACCGTCGCTGTTGCCGGCACGCATGGCAAGACCACCACGTCTTCGATGTGCGCCACCATGCTCGACCGCATGGGTCTGGATCCGAGCTTCTTGATCGGCGGCATCGTCGAGGGCTATGACACGAACGGCAAGAACGGCTCGGGCGACTACTTTGTCGCCGAGGCCGACGAGTCCGACAGCTCCTTCCTGTTCCTGAACCCCAACGTGGTCATTGTGACCAACGTCGAGGCCGACCACCTCGATCACTACTCGGGTATCGAGGAGATCGAGGCAACTTTCGCCAAATTCATGAGCCTGGTGGGCGAGGACGGCACCGTCATCGTCTGCGGCGAGGACCCGCATCTGGTCGAGCTCGCCAAGTCGACGGGCCGTCACGTGCTTTCCTACGGCTTTGCCGAGAGCAACGACATCGTCTGCGTGCACCCGGATGTCAAGGGCATCCAGAGTGACTTTATCGTTCGCTTTGAGGACGGCACTGAGCACGCTGTGGAGATCAAGAGCAACCCCGGTCGCCACAACATGCTCAACGCCACGGCGGTGCTCACCGTCGCCCATGTCCTGGGCCTTGACATCGACGCCGCCGCCAAGGCGCTCTCGAGCTTTGAGGGCGTCCGCCGTCGCTTTACCCACGTGGGCGATATCGATGGCATCACCGTGGTCGATGATTACGGCCATCACCCCACCGAGATCAAGGCGACGCTTGCTGCCGCTTCCTCGCTGGGCTACAAGCACGTCGATGTCGTGTTCCAGCCGCACCGCTATTCGCGCCTGCAGGCCCTGTGCGACGACTTTGCCGATGCATTTGCCAATGCCGATAAACTGCTGCTGATTGATGTGTTCTCGGCTGGCGAGATGCCCATTCCGGGTGTCACCTCTAAGATGCTCGCCGATACCGTGCGCGCCAAGCATCCTGGCAAGGAGGTCGTGTACTGCTCCAGCCGTCTTGAGCTCAATCAGGAGCTCGAGCAGATGGTGGGCGAGGGCGACCTGCTGCTCACCATGGGTGCCGGCGACGTTACGACCGTCGGTCCCGAGTTCATTGAGTATCTGACTGCCAAGAAAGACGCTTAAGTCTAATGGGTCTGTTTAACGCCGTCATGGCGCTCTCGGGCATGATCGACACGGATGTGATCGAGGACGAGCGCCTTGCGCGTCATACGAGCTATCGTATCGGCGGCAAGGCCGACCTCTTTGTGACGTGCCATAGCTATCATGCCCTCCGCCGCGCCGTGGCGGTGCTCGATCGCGAGCAGGTGCCGTGGGTCATCATCGGCAAGGGCTCCAATCTGCTGGTTGCCGATGGCGGTTATCGCGGTGCCGTCATTTCGCTCGGACGTGAGTTTCAGCGCACGGTTGTTGCCGATGACGGTTGTACGCTGACGGTCGGTGCGGGCGTGATGTTTGCGCGCCTGGTCAACGATGCCCTGTCGCGTAGCCTCTCGGGCCTTGAGTTTGCCGTTGGCATTCCTGGTTCGGTCGGCGGTGCGATATCCATGAATGCCGGCACACGGACCGAGTGGATTGGCTCGCTGGTTGAGGATGTCGTAACGTTTGACCCGGCATCCGGTATCAAGCATTATGCGGGGTCCGAGATCACTTGGGACTACCGCGAATGTAGCCTTCCCCGCAATGAGATCATCCTCGAGTGCGTGTTCAAGCTTAAACCGGCGCCCAAGGCCGACATTCGCGAGCGCATGGAGCGGTACCTTACAAGGCGCAAGCGTACGCAGCCCATGGGTCGCGCATCCTGCGGGTCTGTCTTTCGCAACCCGCCCGATGCGAGTGTGGGCAAGCTTATCGAGGATTGTGGATTAAAGGGTTTTTCGATTGGCGGCGCGGAAGTTTCGCCCGTTCACGCTAATTTTATCGTTAATAACGGAACTGCCTCGGCCGATGACGTTGCCGCGGTTATTAGACATGTGCACGGAAAGGTGAGGGAGGCGTATGGCATCGAGCTCAGACCGGAAGTTAAATTCCTCGGCTTCTAGAGCATCGAAACCCACCTTCCGCCGCGCCGGAGGGCGTTCCGGCGCGCCTGCCAAACCTCAACGCAATACCGTCGCGCACTCTAAGTCTGTCGGGTATGCTCGACAGACCAGTCGTCCGGTCGTCGGCTCGCAGCTCGGTAATCGTCCGGCCGCAAAAAAGTCCTCGCGTCCCTCGATGACGTCAAAGCCTGTTATGGGCGCCAAGCCTGCCCGTCCCATGGCGGCTCCCAAGCCCTCGACGGGAACTAAAGCGGCGCGTCCAGGTCGCACGCTGGGCGCATCGAAACCGCGCTCGCTGACATCGGTGCCGGCTACCGCCAAGAAGCCTTCGAGTAAAAAAGGTTTCAACCCGTTATCTTCACTTGGAGCGATGGCAAATAAAACATCAGACGCCGCTTCTGTCGTTACAGGCAAAGGCAAAATCGTGGGCGGCGTTCTGGCCGTCTTGGCCGTGCTCGTCGTCGTTGCCATCGTGGTGATCAACTCTGGACTGTTTACTGCCACTGATATTCAGATTCAAGGCAGCGAGCATGTGACGAAGCACGATGCTATCCAGCTGATCGACTTGCCCGAGGGAGCGTCGCTTTTTAACGTCGATCCCGACCAGATTACCGAGGATCTCAAGCAGAACCCGTGGGTTTCGGGCGTGGATGTCCAGCGCCAGTTTCCCCATACGCTTATCATCACGCCGACGGAGCGTAAAGTTATCGCCATTGCGTATATCAGCTCCGACGACCTTGCCTGGGCTATCGGAGACGATGACACCTGGATCGCCCCGCTGTCGACGTCGGTCGAAGTGGACGACCAGGGCAACGTCATCACGACAGGGCAGGGCTCAAATACCTTGACCGGAATCGATGCCGCGCTGGCGCTCGCCAAGCATTATGGCGCGGTGTTGTTGACTGATGTCTCGGCGGATGTCGCTCCGGTTTCCGGCCAGGCGGTGAACTCCAAAGCCGTTAAGGCCGGCCTGGATTATGTGCGTGGTTTTTCGAGCGAGTTCTTGGGACAAGTCAAGGATATTTCCACGCCTTCGGTCGAAGCCATCTCGGCAAACCTCAATAACGGCATTGAGGTGTCGCTGGGCGATTCGGGCGATATCGCCAAGAAGGAACGCGTAGTCACCAAGTTGCTTTCGCAGGTAGAGGGCGTAACGTATATCAATGTGCGCTCTCCGGGCAACTACACATTTAGGAATGCTCCGACCTCGTAGCGCTGGTTGATGCTTTGTTGAGGGGCCATACCACGCCGTTTATCTGGTTTGTTTGGTTTTCACGGTCAATTATTTGACTGATACGTTCATAATGTGCAAACATAATACGGTTTACCTTTGCATTTACTTTCAACTTGAAGGTTAATGTGCGCAGGGGTCAACCCATGCTATGGCTATAACCTTTGTTCGGAGGACCGACATGCACGAGACAGAGATCAACAACTACCTTGCCGTCATTAAGGTGGTCGGCGTCGGCGGCGGCGGTACCAACGCGGTCAATCGAATGATCGAAGAGGGCATCCGCGGCGTCGAGTTTGTTGCCATCAACACCGATGCTCAGGCACTCGCGATCTCTGATGCCGATATCAAGGTGCACATCGGCACCGACCTGACCCGCGGCCTGGGCGCTGGCGCCAACCCCGAGGTCGGCCGTAAGGCTGCCGATGAGTCCCGCGACGACATCGCCGAGGCGCTCGCTGGCGCCGATATGGTGTTCATCACCTGCGGCGAGGGTGGCGGCACCGGTACCGGCGCTGCTCCCATCGTTGCCGATATCGCGATGAACGAGGTCGGCGCGCTGACCGTCGCCGTCGTGACCAAGCCCTTTACCTTTGAGGGCCGCAAGCGTAAGAAGAGCGCCGAAGAGGGCATCAAGACACTCTCCGACTGCGTCGACACCATGATCGTTATCCCTAACGACAAGCTGCTCGACATCGCCGAGAAGAAGACCACCATGCTCGAGGCCTTCGCAATCGCCGATGGCGTCCTTTCCCAGGGCACCCAGGGCATCACCGACCTCATCACCGTCCCCGGTATCATCAACCTGGACTTCGCCGATGTTAAGACCATCATGAAGCAGGCCGGTACCGCCATGATGGGTATCGGTACCGCTTCTGGGGACACCCGTGCCGTCGACGCTGCCCAGCAGGCTATTTCCAGCCCGCTGCTCGAGAGCTCCATCGATGGCGCCACGCGCGTCCTGCTTTCCATCGCCGGCTCCAAGGACCTGGGCATCCAGGAGATCAGCGACGCTGCCGACGTTGTCGCCAACGCTGTCGATCCCGAGGCCAACATCATCTTTGGTACGGTTGTCGACGAGTCCCTGGGCGACCAGGTGCGCATCACCGTTATCGCCACGGGCTTCTCCGACTCTAACGTCAACCGTCAGGATGAGCTCTTCGCTGCTCAGCAGTCCCAGAGCAAGGCCGCTGGTTCTGCCGAGCCGCAGCGCACCGCTCCGGCTGCCAGCCCCGCTCAGGCTGCCCCGACTCGCAACGTCGGCGGTACCGAGCTGCCCAACTTTGGCAACGACCAGTTCGAGCTTCCCGACTTCCTGAAGCGCGGTAGCTTCTAGTTCGTTTTTCTCAACGACCTGCACGGGGTGTGTCCATTTGGATGCACCCCGTTTTGTTTCTCGTTTGTAAACGAAAGCCTCCAATCTCCTTACGTTCCCTTTACGTTTGGTCCCTACCGCTGCGGGTATCCTTTTAAGGAAGTATGACAGCCGTATAAACGCGGACTGCGCGGCGACGCCGCGGTACTTGTGTTATTAGGAGGCTTTAGTATGGCAGCACGTGCGGACAACGTTTCGCGTGTCGACCATGATGGAGTTACGTTGGTGGAGGGCGCGACATCCGATGTCCGTTTTGCCTTTACCGAGCGCACCGGTGGCGTTTCTGAAGATGCGTACTCCTCGCTCAACCTGGGCTCGCATGTAGGCGATGACCCCTTTGCTGTTCAAGAAAATCGTCGTCGAGCGCTCGAAGCTATGGGTGCCACTGAGTGCGAGCATAATCTGCTCGTGCCCAATCAGGTACATGGTGACCATATCGTTACGGTGACTTCGAACGGCGCCGACGATCTTGAGGCTGTTCGCGAGCAGATTGCCGAGGGCTGCGATGCCATCGTCTGTACGGCCCATGACGTGCCCGTGCTGCTCTGCTTTGCCGACTGCGTTCCCGTGGTGCTGGTGGCCCCCGGCGGGTTTGCCGTGGTGCACTCCGGTTGGAAGGGCACGATTGCACGTATTTCTGCCAAGGCGTGCCAGGCGCTTTGCGATGCTGCCGGCTGCGATGCGAGCGACGTTTCCGCCTATATCGGCCCCCATATCTTGGCTGACGAATATGAGGTATCCCAGGAACTCATGGACCGCTTTGCCGCCGAGTTTTCGTGCATCGATGCGGGCGCTTCTCGCATGCTCGATCTATCTGCCGCCATTCGTGAGGCGTTGGTAGATATCGGTGTGGACGCGGATAATATCGTGGATACCCAGCTTTCGACTGTGCGTCAGAACGACCGCTTTTATTCCTACCGTAACGAGGACGGCACCTGTGGGCGCCATGCCGCGATTGGCGTGATGCTATGAGAAAGATCGTATCGGTCCTGAGCGCCGCTGTGCTTACGCTTACGCTGTGCGCCTGTTCTTCGGGATCTTCTACCTCTTCCATTACCGTGGCCGGCTCCACGACCTGCCTTCCTATCGCCGAGATTGCGGCAGAGGGCTTTAAGGAGGAGACTGGCATCGACGTGCTCGTTTCCGGTTTGGGCTCTTCCGCTGGCATCGAAGCCGTCAGCGCTGGCACGGCCGATATCGCCAGCTCCTCCCGTGGACTCAATGCCGACGAACAGGATCTGGGCCTGACTCCCATCGTCATTGCCCACGACGGTATCGCGGTCATCGTGAACGACGATAACCCGGTCGATAACCTCTCGACCGAGCAGCTCCGCGATATCTATGCCGGCAAGATTACTAATTGGAAAGAGGTCGGTGGCGAGGACCTGAAGATTCAGGTCATCAACCGAGACGAGGCATCCGGCACGCGTGAAGCATTCCGCACCATCGTGATGGACGGCACCCCGTTCGATCGCCGCTCGGCCGTTCTTTCGGGCACGGGCCAGGTGCGCGACGTGGTATCTCGTTCGCACGGTGCCATTGGCTACATTTCGCTGGGCTTCGTCGATAGCCTCAACGCCAAGACCTCGGTCAAGGCCGTCTCGGTCAATCATGTTGAGGCGTCCGAGAAGACGGTCGCGAGCGGCGGCTATCCCATCTCACGCGACCTTTACTTCTTTGTGAAGGGTGCGCCTTCGCAGCAGGCGCAGGATTACATCGACTATGTGACGTCCGAAAAGATGGACAAGCAGATTCGCGAGGCGGGCTTTATCCCCGTCACCAACGACGAGAAGGGGAGTGAGTAGCATGGAAGCACAGGAAAACTCCCAGACTGAGCAGAATGGTCAGGCGCCCAAGAAGCGCGAGCTGGCGCTCGTATCGCGCAGCACCTATATCAAGGAGAAGGCGCTGCAGTGGATCTTCTGTGCCTGCGCGTTCTTGGCGGTTGTTACCGTCATCCTGATTTTTGTCTTTACCACGTACTCGGCGCTGCCCGTCTTTACCGACATCGGTCTGGCGGACTTCTTTAGCTTTACGTGGGCGCCCTCTGAGGGTCACTACGGCATCGTGTCGCTGCTTGCCGGCTCGGGTCTGGTGACCGTCGGCGCGCTCGCCATGGGTGTGCCCCTAGGCGTGGGCACGGCCGTGTATCTGGTCGAGATCGCCAGCAAGCGCGTGCGCAAGCTCATCAGCCCTGCCGTTGACCTGTTGGCCGGCATCCCTTCTATCATCTATGGCTTCTTTGGCATGATCATCATCCGCCCGTTTATCGCACAACTGACCGGCGGTCTTGGTTTTGGCGCGCTGACGGCGTGGTTCGTGCTCGCCATTATGATCGTGCCCACCATCACGACGCTTACCATCGATGCTCTCAATTCCATTCCCATGGGCATTCGCGAGGCATCGTATGCCATGGGCGCCACCAAGTGGCAGACTATCTATAAGGTCGTGTTACCTGCCGCCAAGCTGGGTATCGTGGATGCCATCGTGCTGGGTATGGGCCGTGCCATCGGCGAGACCATGGCCGTGCTCATGGTCGTGGGTAACGCCCCGGTTATTCCCGACAGCATTGCGAGCCCCATCTCGACGCTCACGAGCCAGATTGCGCTCGACATGAGCTATTCCTCGGGTCTGCATCGCTCGGCGCTGTTCGGCATGGGCGTGGTCCTGTTTATCATTTCCGCCACGCTGGTGGGCATCGTCCGCCTGGTTTCCAAGAAGAAGAGGGGGTAGGCTATGTCCGATTCCGTTGACACGACGGTCGATACGACCTCGTCGCGCGAGCGCATCAAGCGTGCCCTTTCCCACGGCAAGAAGGGCCGCATCAACAAGGACCTGTCCAACAAGATCATGCTTGGCGTGTTCCGTGCCGCGGCATACATCACCACGCTGGTGCTGGTCGCTATCATCGCCTACGTGGTCATCAACGGCCTGCCACACATCTCGCTCGACTTTATCTTCGGTTGGCCCCAGGGCGTCAACGCCGAGGGCGGTATTTGGCCCACGATCGTCTCGACCGTCTATGTGACGGCGCTCGCCATGCTTATCTGCACGCCGATCGCTGTGCTGGCAGCCGTCTATCTGGCCGAGTACGCCAAGCAGGGCAAGATCGTCGAGCTCATTCGCTACGCTGCTGACGCTTTGGCCTCGGTGCCCTCCATCGTTATGGGCCTGTTTGGCTACGCCTTGTTTGTCGAGGCTATGGGTCTGGGCCTTTCGATGGTCTCGGCCGCCCTGGCGCTTGCGCTCTTGATGCTTCCCATCGTCATGCGCACCACCGAAGAGGCCATTCGCGCCGTTCCGCGCTATATCCGTTGGGGCGCGTACGGCCTGGGCGCCACCAAGTGGCAGGTTGTCTCCAAGATCGTGCTTCCTTCTGCCTTTGGCCGTATTGCCACGGGCATTGTCCTTGCCATCGGCCGTGCCATTGGCGAGACCGCCGTGGTGCTCTACACCATGGGCCAGGCCATCAATCTACCTATCTCGCCGCTCGATTCCGGCCGCCCCATGACCGTTCACCTGTACCTGCTTGCCAACGACGGCATCAACATGAACGCAGCCTACGGCACCGCGCTCTTGCTGATGGTGATCATTCTGGCCTTCAACCTGTTTGCGCGCTTCCTGTCGCGCAAGCGTCGCTAGTTAAGGAGTCCCATGTCCGTTTATCAGTCCGCTCCCACGCTGGAGCAAGCGGCCATTACGGCCAAGGATTTCAACTTTTGGTACGGTGACTTTCATGCGCTGACGGGGCTCGACCTCAACATCGCCAAAAACGCCATCACCTCCTTCATTGGCCCTTCGGGCTGCGGCAAGTCGACGTTTTTGCGCTGCATCAACCGCATGAATGACCTGATCGAGGGTACGCGCGTCGAGGGCACCATGACGCTCGACGGCAATGATATCTATGCCGAGGGTGTCGACCCGGTCGACCTCCGTCGTCGTGTGGGCATGATCTTTCAGCAGCCCAACCCGTTTCCCAAATCCATCTACGAGAATGTCGCCTTTGGCCCTCGTCTGCAGGGCGTGACTAGCAAAAGCGACCTCGATGACATCGTGGAAGAATCGCTCAAACGCGCCAACCTCTGGAAAGAGGTATCCAATCAGCTCAACAAGGATGGTTTGGCGCTCTCGGGCGGTCAGCAGCAGCGTCTGTGCATCGCGCGCGTGCTTGCGGTGCAGCCCGATGTCCTTCTGATGGATGAGCCATGCTCCGCCATCGACCCCACGTCCGTCTCTAAGGTTGAGGATCTGATGGCCGAGCTGGCGCCCGAGATGACGATCATCATCGTCACGCATTCAATGCAGCAGGCAGCTCGTATCAGCGACTACACCGCATTCTTCTTGCAGGAAGTTGCCGGCGAGCCCGCCACGCTCATCGAGTATGGTCAAACCGACGCGATCTTCACAAGCCCGGTAGATTCGCGGACGGAAGACTATATCACCGGCCGCTTTGGCTGATCGGTGCGACTAGTCCCAATCCGATCGGACCTGGTCCGGTGCGTATTCACTGTGCGGGCGGCATGACCGCACCCAACTGATTGGAGTGAACCATGCGCAAACTGTTTTCCCGTCAGCTCATCGAGGCCCGTCACGAGATGCTGAGCATCTACGAGGCCGTCGATCTGGCCCTCCACGATGCCGTTAAGGCCTATGTGACCGACGACCGCAAGCTCGCCACCAAGACCAAGAAGCGCACGCTTTCGATTGACGCACGCTGCGCCAACCTGGAGGCCGTCTGCTACAACCTGATTGCCACGCAGTCACCGGTCGCCTCCGACTTCCGCCTGCTTCAGACGATCATCTACGTCGACTTTAACCTGCAACGCATGACCGATAAGGTCCGTCAGATCTGCCGTGCCACGCGTCATATGATCAAGGCCGACATCTCGCTGCCCAAGGAGCTTGTCGGCACGGTCGAGGCCGAGGCTGAGGCCGTCTACCAGGTGCTGGGCTCTTCGCTTTCTGCGCTCGTCACCAACGACATGTCCATCATCTGCAACTTGGCCGTCGAGGACGAGCCAGTGCACGCCGCCTACGAGAAGTTCTTCCGCACCTTTAACCGTATGGATACGGGCGACTTTATGGACGACGACAGCAACTATGACGACCTGCGCCGCGCCATCATGGTTTCGCGCTACCTCGATCGCATCGCCTCGATTTCCATCGATGCCGCCTGCCGCCTGACCTTCCTGCTGACTGGTCAGCGCATGAATGCCGGCGATATCGCCCGCACGGACGAGGACGAGCTCGAGAGCATGCGCGTGCCTTCGGGCGAGGGCGTCATCATGAGGCCCGCCGTCGATGCGCGCTACGTTGCCAAGGTGCCCGTTAACGAGGTCAGCGAGGGACTTCGCTACCTGCTCGATCATCTTGAGGACGAGGACGATGACGAGGACGACGAGGAGTAAGTAATCCCGTTCGTCGAAAGATTGTAAATACCTAAGTGAGCGCGGCCTTGCACATGCGGGGCCGCGCTCTTGCGTTAGCATGGGACTACTTGTTTGGCCGTCAGCGGAGGCGATTGGCAATGGATAACTATTTGGACTTGATGCGCGCTCGCCGCGAGCAGATTCTGGAACGTTTTTATGCGGCGCTCGATCGCGCAGGCCGTCCCCACGACGCCGCGAGCCTCATTGCCGTGTCCAAGACCGTTGGTGTCGATGAGACCGTTGCCGCCATCCAGGCGGGGTATCGCCATTTTGCCGAGAACCGCCCGCAGGAGCTGGTTCGCAAGCTCACGGGTCTGGCGGAGCATCCGGAGCTGCCCGAGGTGCGCTTCGATATGATCGGCAACCTGCAGACCAATAAGATCAATGCGGTGCTGGGCTCAGCCGAGCTGATTCACTCGGTGGGTTCGCTGCATCTGGCGCAGGCGATCTCGAGCCGTGCTGTCCGCAAGATTGAGGCAGGCGAGCTCGCCGGCCCCCAGCGTGTGCTCATTGAGGTCAATGTGAGTGGTGAGGAGTCGAAGGGAGGCTTTTCGCCCGATGAGATTCGCGCCGCCGCGGGTGAGCTTGCGGAACTTGAGGGAATTTGCGTGCAGGGGCTTATGACTATGGCGCCCCGGGGGAATAAGGATGTGGCACGCCGCACCTTTGCGGGGCTTCGTGAGCTGAGGGATGAGCTGGAGGCGGCGCATCCCGATTTGAACCTGCCTGAGCTTTCCTGCGGCATGAGCGAGGACTTTGAGCCTGCCCTTGAGGAGGGCTCTACGCTCGTTCGCCTGGGCAGGGTAGTATTTAGCCCGGAGTTTGCAGTAAAATAAGGCTCTGAAGTGCGCACTGATTATCGGGGCGCCTGCACTAAACCGCGAGAGGACACAACCATGGGCTTCCTTGACGAGATTAAAAATAAGATGCACCTGGGCGGCCAGCAGGGTTACGACCAGGGTTATGGCCAGGACGACGACTACGGCTACGATGACGGCTATGACGATAGTTATCAGGGCAACGGCTACAGCGGTGCTTCGGGCGAGGGCTTCTACACCCAAGACGAGCCGAGCAACGGCCTGCTTGGTCAGACGCGCCGCGGTGAAGCTGAGTCGGTTGCCGTGTATACGCGCTCCGGTCAGCTGGTCGGCGATGACTCTCGCCATGCCACAACGTATAACCCGCCTTCGCGCTCGCAGGACAGTGTTGCGAGCGGTTATCGTCCTGGTGCCTATGACACGCCGTCTAGCTACGCCGAGAACACCCGCGCCCGTGCCGCCGCTGCGCCCGCGCCTGCACCGAGCGATGCCTCGGCCTATGCGAGCAATATCATCAACGCCACACCGCAGCTGCCGGCCTATGTCCTGCGCCCCGAGAGCTATGACGACGTGGAGACCGTGGTGCGCCGCGTTCGCACCAAGCAGCCTGTCGCACTGATTTTTGTGGGCGTACGCACTGAAGTTGCCAAGCGCGTCTTGGACTTCTCTTACGGCTTTGCCTGCGGTCTGGGCGCCACGGTCAAGGAGGTAGGCGACCGCGTGTTCATGGTGCTGCCCGCCGGTTGCGAGGTCAAAGATTCCGATCTCAAGAAGCTTCGTGCCGACGGCTACCTTAAGTAAAGACAAGACGAGGAGATTCCCATCAACATCTACACTATCGTCCAGCTGGTCAACACGCTGTTCAACTTCTATTCCACGCTCATTGTCGTCTACTGCTTTATGACGTGGATTCCCATGAAGCAGGGTGGTTTGCTTCAGGATATTGCCGCGGTGCTTGATAGCGTGTGCGGTCCGTGGCTCAACCTGTTCCGTCGTTTCATCCCGCCGATGGGCGGTATCGATTTTTCGCCGGTCGTTGCGATTATTGCGTTACAGTTGGTGCAGAGGCTGGTTCTGCAGCTTCTTATAGGTATACTCGTGTAGAACTGACTTAGTAACTTACGTCGGGCGTGTAGCGCCGAGGCGATGAAAAAGGAGACTTGTTATGGCTATTACCCCTGCAGACATCCAGGCTCAGACTTTCTCTGAGGCCAAGCGTGGCTACGATCCTGCCGAGGTCGACGTCTTCTTGGAGACACTGTCCTCCGAGGTTGACGCTATGCTCGCTAAGATCGTCGACCTTAAGGGTCGTCTGACTGCTACCGAGCAGCAGCTTGCCGATGCGCAGGCTCAGCTTGCCCAGGCTCAGGATGCCACCGCCCAAGCCGTTCCTGCCGCCCCCGTGGCTGCTCCCGCCCCTGACTTCTCCGCTCAGGAGCGCCAGATTTCCGCTGCCCTGATCGCTGCCCAGCAGACCGCTGAGACCATCGTCAACGATGCCAACGAGAATGCTGAGCGTATCCGCAACGAGGCTGACGCCAAGGCCCGCGAGGTTATCCGCCAGGCTCTGACCGAAAAGCAGGCCGAGCTCGAGGAGATCGATCGTCTCAAGGCTTCCCGTGAGGAGTTCAAGGCCGAGTATCTCAAGCTCATCCAGCACTTCATGGACGATGCCCAGAACTCCTTCCCGGGCGACCTCATGGCCTCCACGCCGGTCGGTTCTGCCGCTTCTCCTGCGGTGACTGTTCCCGCCGAGCCGCTGCCCGTCGCTGACCCGGTTGTCCCCGTGGCCGATCCCTTTGCCCCGATCGACAACTTTGCTGCCGACGACCTGGACTAGCATCAGAGCT
The DNA here is from genome assembly GCA_900546115.1 of uncultured Collinsella sp. Lineage (GTDB taxonomy): Bacteria > Actinomycetota > Coriobacteriia > Coriobacteriales > Coriobacteriaceae > Collinsella. Next base: position 28,270 of record URBQ01000018.1, on the reverse strand, counting down.
ACAATCTAGTGTCCTTAAGAGGAGCTCGCACCTGCGGGCTCCTTTTTTGTGGCTGTATACGGGTTGGGAAACAAAACGCCGAGCTCTGCATGCGATAGGACAGAACTCGGCGAAGGGCGCGTGGTAAAAGGTAGATTTTAAGGTATGTCTAAAAACTACTTGAGGAGGAAGTTGGAGAGGGGAATAGTGCGGGCCTCGCGATGCTCGGGATCGGCGATGTGGTCGGCGGGATAGCCACAGACGAGCATGTGATAGGGATAGACGCCCTTGGGCAGATTGAACTGCTCCTGTGCCACCTCAGGCTTAAAATGGCATACCCAGCACGTTCCCAGGCCCTGCTCGGTGGCCTCCATCATCATCTGGTCGCACACGATGGACGTATCGATTTCACTGGAATTCATCTGGTCATACGGGCGTACCCAAGCATCATCGGTAACGCTGCAAATAAGGAAGACAAGCGGAGCTCCAAAGATAGACCCATCACGAGCAAACCGAGGCTGACAAGCAGCAGCCTTCTCCAACAGCTCAGGCGTATCCAGCACCATCACACGGGCTGGATGATTATTACAAGCAGAAGGAGCAATACGCCCAGCCTCAACAATGGCATCCACCACAGCCTGCTCAACAGAACGATCCTCAAACTCGCGACAAGAATAACGACCCCGAGCCAGATCCAAATACGACATGCAAGCCCTCCAACAATTAAAAATCAAACAAACCCAAAGTAACCCAAACAGTACCCAAAACAGCAATCAGCCAAACGCTCATCAAGGGCCAAAGTGTCCGAACGGGTACCATAGGTCCCTTCAGCCAAACCCCCATCGCGCTAAATCTATCAGCCAAAGTTCCCAATGGTGGTACGTAAGGCGAAGGGCCGGCCACGGTTTACTTTCGAACGACTCTGCAAAGCAGCCGGAGTGAGAAAGCAAACCGTGGCCGGCCCTTCGCCGCCGGGACACGTACCCCCAATTAACTGTTCTTCATGACAATCGAATCCACGACATCGGCCACATTCTCGCAGCAGTCGGCGCAGTACTCCAGGAAGGCGTACACGTCACGCCAAGCGATGACCTCGAGCGGGTCCTTGCCGTTAACGTGCAGGTTACGCATGGCGTTGATATAGAGCTCGTCGGCCTCGGACTCGATGGTGTTGATCTGGATGACGAGCTCGCGCAGCGTCTTGGACTTGCGGTAGTTAGGCAGCTCGACCATCAGGTCCTTCATGGCGCGGCAGGCGTCGGTCACCTTGTGGGCGATGACGATGGCGTCGGGATGGATGCTCTGGATGTTGGTGAAGTAGACGCGCTGCACGACGCCCTCGATACGGTCGAGCACGGTGTCGAGCGAGCAGCTCATCAGATCCAGGTCCTCGCGCTCAAGCGGGGTGATAAAGGCCGTGAGCAGGGCGTCCTCAAGCTCATGGTGCTTCTTGTCGGCCGCATGCTCGATCGCGTGCATCTTGTCGAGCATATCGTGAATCTTCGCGGGATCGAAGTTCTCGAAAATCTTGGTAAGCAGCTCGGCGGCCTGGACGGCAAGGTCGGCGCAGGCGACGTAGTTGTCAAAGTAGAACGAATCGGGTTTCTTTGCCATGAGTGGGTCCTTTCGAGGCGAAGACGGGTGGGCGAAGTTTTGCGGTCCGGATGGACGCTCGTTTTGACTAGATGAACATCATGAACAGCTTGGCCATGACAAAGCTGATGAGTCCGCAGGCGGGGAAGGTGAAGAACCAGGTGAACATCATGTCCTTGACGACGCCGAAGTTGATGGCCGAAAGGCGCTTGACGGCGCCGACGCCCATGATGGCGCAGGTCTTGATGTGCGTGGAGGACACGGGGATGCCGGTAAGGGTGGCAAGCAGCAGGTTCGCGGCGCCCGCCAGGTCGGCGGAGAAGCCCTGGTACTTTTCGAGCTTGACCATGCTCTGGCCAACGGACTTGATGATGCGCTCGCCGCCCACGCTGGTGCCGATGCCCATGGTGGCCGAGCATAGCAGCATAATCCAGATGGGGATGCCGGCATCGCCGACGCTCGTCTGGCCGCTGGCAAAGGCCACGCCTAAAAAGAGCACGCCGATGAACTTCTGTCCATCCTGCGCGCCGTGCATAAAGCTCATGGCCGCAGCGCTCGCGATCTGAGCGTATTTAAAGAAGACATTGGCACGTCGCCTGTTGGCGGCGGCGAAAAGAATCGAGACGAGCTTGCACAGGACCCAGCCCATGACAAAGCCCAGGCCGATGGAGAGCGCCAGGCCGTAGATGACCTTCATCCACTCGTGGACGTTGACGCTGCTCGCACCGCCGAGGGCGATGGCGGCACCGGTCAGGCCGGCGATAAGGCTGTGGCTTTGCGAGGTGGGGATGCCAAAACGCGACGCTGTGGCGCCGTAGACGACGATGGAGAACAGCGCCGCGCACAGGCAGGCGAGCGCCATGGTACTGTTTCCGCCAAAGTCGACAATATGGGAGATGGTGTTGGCGACGCTCGCGTTAAAGTGCGTCATGATGAGCACGCCGAGGAAGTTGAATGCGGCACTCATGAGAATGGCGGCGCGGGCGGGCATGCAACGCGTAGTGACGCAGGTCGCGATGGCGTTGGGTGCGTCGGTCCATCCATTGACGAAGATGGCGCCGAGCGCGAGGATCACGGTGACGGCAAGGACTGGGTTCGACACAAGTTGGCCGAGGAAGGTTGAGAACGTTACGTCCATATATGGGCTTTCTCGAAGTTTGCAGGCACGTTACAGAAACATGATAAATCGTATCACCTCCTGCGGGTTTCTTTACCGAGTTCTGATGGGAGCAGTGAATTTTTTGGCACTAAAATTGAATATTATCCCTGTTGACCGCGGGTGTTCTTTTTGCTAACACGCCATGCGGACACATGCGCGCGCCCCAACACCCCAAAACCACAGTCTGTTCGCTTTACAATATGCAAACATGCGTTCGATAATAGGAGACATGGAATATCGACAGACAGATGGCAAAACTCGGCGCGTGCACAAGCAGTATGTGGACGTCGTGGCTCGCATCCTCGCGGGCGGACAGGTCGTGCCGGTCACCGTCTGCTGGGTCGACGGTCGTTGCTTTACGATTGACGAGATTGTCTCGACCACTGGGTTTGGCCTGACGGTTCACGGCATTCGTACGGCAACCTATAAGGTGCGTTTTGGCGGGCACGCGACCGAGTTGTATCTGGAGGACCAGACGCGCGAGCGGGCGGACGGCTCGCAGGCACACGTGATGCGTTGGTGGGTGTGGGCGTTCGACCGAACACTCGAGAGCGGGCGCCGCAGGTAAGAACGCGTGGCGTTCGGGTACAATGGCAGGAAACTTGTCAGCTACGGCGCCGTCGCGGTGCTTTTTGAAAGGACGAAATTATGAACGATATCCAGGGCTATCAGAATGGCCCCATCGAGACCGGCGCAAGCCGTGCCAAGGAGATGTCGCCGCGCGCGTACAACCTTGTCATGTCTGCTCTGATCTTTTTGGGCTTTTGCGCCATGGGCGCCGGTGTTTACTTTACGAGCACCATGTCGTTTGCGCGCATGATGATGAGCGGCGCCGCTTTGCCGCTGGTCTTTGGCTCATTTATTTTGACCATCGTCGGCATGGTCATGATGTCGGCTGCTGCCAGCAAACAGTCCGTGGGCCTGTCACTCGTGGGCTACGTGGTCTTTGCGAGCACCTTTGGCCTGACGGCGTCGTTTGGTCTTGCCAACTACGACCTGCCTACCATTAACACCGCCTTTATCGCCACGGCCGCCATCACCTTTGTCTTTGGCGCCTTGGGCGTGACCTTCCCCAAGTTCTTCCAGCGTGTGTATGGCATTGGTTTTGGCATCCTGCTTGCCACGATTCTGGTCGAGATCGTGCTGATGTTCATGGGCGTTTCGCAGTCCATCACCGACCTGATCGTGATCGTGGTGTTCGCCGGCTTCATCGGCTACGACACCTATGTGGCAACGACGGTGCCGCCCACGCTGCCCAACGCCGTGCTCATGGCATCCAACCTGTTCGTGGACATTATCAACGTGTTCCTGCGCATTCTGAACATCCTCGGCCGTCGCGATTAAAGCGCGGCATTGCGATGCTTCCTGCCGGACACGGTAAAACGATGCGAAAGGCGGTCCTTCGGGGCCGTCTTTTTTGTGCGCGGCGGGGTATCATGGATGGGAAAAGCCGATAGCGGCAGCGACAGGAAAGGTGGCCACGTATGGCAGACGTCGACAACAGGAACCGTAACCGCAGGTCCAACCGAGCGGGTCAGCCCAATCCCAAGCGCGAGGCCCGTGCCAAGGCCGCCGAGCGTCACGTGGCAACTGTGTCCGAAGCGTGCGCCAAGGATATCGAGCGTTCGCTTGCCGGTGTTCGCGAGTTTGACGGTATGCCTGCCGGCTTTGTCGCGGCGATGAAGGCCAAGGTTCAGAGTGCTGTGGCCCCCGAAGAGCAGGTCGCCGAGGACGTCGAGAACGCGGAGACTGCCGAGGTCGAGGCAGCGCCCGAGACCGAGGCGGCGCCCGAGCCCGTCGAGGAGCCTGCCGAGGAAATCGCCGAAGCTGAGTCCGCGCCTGCTGAGGAGCCCGCTCCGGTCCTGCCCGAGGTCACTGTGCTTGATGCCTCCGCCACGCAGGCAATCCTCGATAACGGTCGCGGCTATGCGCAGTTCTGCGACATGGCCGTGCTCGCCTTTGCCTCGTTTACCAATCCGGGCGGTGGATATATTCAGGGTTATCTGGGCCAGGAGGCCACGCTGTGCGCCGATTCGTATCTGTACAACGTTCTCGATAGGCAGCGTAAGTGGTACGGCGAGAACCGTCGTCGCAACATCAACTGCGAGCTCTATCGTAACCGTGCCCTAGTGGTGCCTGCGGTGCGCTTCGACCGCAACCACGTGCATGCATACGCCGACGTGATCGTGGCCGCCGCGCCCAACGTTAAGCGCGCCCGCCAGGAGTATCGCGTGAGCGACGATGCTCTGCTGGATGCCCTGCGCGACCGCATTCGCTTTGTGCTCGCCATCTGCGACGAGTTGGGTCGCGAGAAGCTCGTGCTGGGCGCATGGGGCTGCGACAACAACGGCTTTGATGCCGAGGCCGTGGCCGAGCTCTTCCGCAAGGAGCTCGCATCGGGCGACTTCAAGGTCAAGCAGGTCTTCTTTGCCGTGCCCTCTACGCGCTGGGACGAGGACTTCGCCAAATTCGAGCACGTGCTGGCAAACTTCCCCGAGCGAAACGAGGAGTCCTATGCTCAGGTTGCCGCCCGCGCCGCAGCCGCCCGTGCCGCCGAGCAGGCTCAGGCCGCTGCCGAGGATGACGAGGATGACGACGACTGGCGCAAGTACCTGTAAACGGTGCTCGTGATGCGATATACCGAGCCGACGGGAGAGGCTGCTCCTGTCGGCTTTTTATTGAGTGGGGAGCTTACGATGAAAAACGTTCTGTGCTTTGGTGACAGCAACACCTATGGTTACGATCCGGCGGGCATGCGCGACGGTACCGCGGTGCGCTATGCGCAGGATGTGCGCTGGTGTGGCGTGGTCCAACGTGACTTAGGCGAGGGCTGGCATGTAATTGAAGAAGGCCTCAACGGCCGCACGACGGTACGCGACGACATGTGCCATCTGGACACTAACCTCAACGGCATTCGCGCGCTTCCGATGCTGCTCGAGGCCCATAAGCCGCTGGACGCCATTGTGATCATGCTGGGCACCAACGACTGTAAGACGGTCTTTAACGTGACAGCTTCCGATATCGCCCGTGGCGCCATGGCGCTGATTCGCGCCGTCCGCGCGTTTCCGTGGACCGACGCTGCGCCTTGCCCGCGCATCCTGCTGATGGCTCCTATCAAGATCAAGCCGCAGATCGCCGATGTATATATGACCGATTTTGACGAGCGTTCCGTCGAGGCATCTGAACATTTTGGCGAGTACTATGCGCACGTGGCCGAGCAGTTTGGCTGCGACTTTTTGAATGCCGCCGAGTTTGCCGAGCCGGGCGATATCGACTATCTGCATATGATGCCCGAAAGCCACGAGAGCTTGGGACATGCCGTGGCAGCCAAGCTCCAAGAGATGCTCGGTGAGTAGCGCGACCCCAAGCCACCGCAAAGGTGCCTGCCCCCTTTGCGGTGGCTCTGGGCTGTGAATCTTAATACTGCCACATGTGGTTGACGGGGCCGGAACCTTTGCCCATGTCAAAGCCAGCGGCGAGAGCGCCGGTCAGGTAGGCCTTGCCGGCGTTGATGGCGTCGGCAAGTTCCATGCCCTGGGCCAGCGCGCAAGCGATGGCGGATGAGAGCGTACAGCCGGTGCCGTGCGTGTTGCTGGTCTCAATGCGCTTGTGGCGAAACCACGTAGTGAGCGGATCGCCCAGGTGGTTGCCCTCGTCATCGAGGGGCGCAGGCTCGGCCAGTACGTCGTTGGCCTCGTTGACAAAATGACCGCCCTTAACCAAGGCTGCGCAGCCAAAGCGGCGGGTGAGGAGCATAGCGGCATTTTGTTGCGTGCGCTCGGAATCGACCTCGTAGTCGAGCAGCGTCATGGCCTCGGGAATGTTGGGCGTGATGACCGTTGCCAACGGGAACAGGCGGCGGGTGAGTGCCTCGGAGGCATCCTCGGCAATCAAGCGCGCGCCCGAGGTGGCGACCATGACGGGGTCGACGACCACGTTCGTTGCGTTCCAAGCGCTCAGGCGGTCTGCGATGACTTCGATAATCTCGGCAGAGGAAACCATGCCGATCTTGACGGCGCTGGGGCGGATATCGTCAAATACGGCGTCGATCTGCGCAGCGACGATATCAGGGGAGATATTCTGCACGGCGGTGACACCGAGCGTGTTTTGTGCGGTGATGGCGGTGATGGCCGTCTCGGCATACAGGCGGTGCGCCGTGATAGTCTTGATGTCGGCCTGAATGCCGGCACCGCCGCTGGAATCGGATCCTGCGATGGATAGAACGGCAGGTACCTTACTGCGATCCATGTTTGCTCCCTTGTTCGGTCGGAATCAAATGGGTCTTTAAGCCAGCATTATAAAGATGCCCGGGCCGACTCTATGTCGAACCCGGGCGGGCGATGCAATCTTTACGCAAATGTAAGCAAATGTTCACACGTCAACAATTGACGAACACCATGTTACCGATTGTGGCTCCGGTGACGAGTTAGTCCTCCATGCCGAGATCGATCGTCGTACCCTCGAACACCTTGTTGACGGTGCGGACGGCGCACATCTTGCCACACATGGTGCAAGTGCCCTCGGTGGCGGCGGGGGACTCCTCGTAGCGCTTCTTGCCGGTGACCGGGTCGAGCGCGCACTTCCACATGGAGTCCCAGTCGAGCTTGCGGCGTGCCTGGCCCATCTTGTCGTCCATGTCGCGGGCGTGGGGTACCTTCTTGGCGATGTCGGCGGCGTGTGCGGCGATCTTGGTGGCCATGAGGCCATCGAGCACGTCCTGGGCGTTGGGCAGGCGCAGGTGCTCGGCCGGCGTCACGTAGCACAGGAAGTCGGCACCGGAGCTGGCGGAGATGGCGCCGCCGATGGCAGCGGTGATGTGGTCGTAACCCACGCCGATATCGGTCACCAGCGGCCCGAGCACATAGAACGGGGCATTGTGGCACAGGCGCTTCTGCAGTTTCATGTTGGCGGCGATCTCGTCGAGCGCCATGTGACCCGGACCCTCGACCATGACCTGGACGCCGGCAGCCCAAGCGCGCTTGCACAGCTTGCCCAGCTCGATCATCTCAGCGGTCTCGGTGGCGTCGTTGGAGTCGTAGAGGCAGCCCGGGCGGCAGGAGTCGCCGAGCGAAATCGTCACGTCGTACTCGTGGCAGATCTCGAGCAGCTCGTCAAAGTACTCGTAGAAGGGGTTTTCGTTGCCGGTGACCTCCATCCAGCCAAACAGCAGCGAGCCGCCGCGGCTCACGATGTTCATCAAGCGGCCGGTCTCCTTAAAGGTCTTGGTGACCGACTTGTTGATGCCGCAGTGGATGGTCATAAAGTCCACGCCGTCCTCGGCGTGCGCGCGCACGACCTCGAACAGGTCATCCTTGGTAAGCTTGACCAGCGGCTTTTCCATGTAGCCGATGGCGTCGTACATGGGGACGGTGCCCACCATGAGCGGCGTCTCGTCGATGAGCTGCTGGCGGAACTGGCGCGTCTTGCCCGAGTTGGAAAGGTCCATGATGGCGTCGGCGCCAAAGTCCTCGGCGATCTTGACCTTCTTCCATTCCTCGGCGGCATCGGCTTTATCGCCCGAGATGCCCAGGTTGACGTTGACCTTAGTAGACAGGCCCTCGCCGACACCAAAGGCGCGCATGCCTTTTTTGATGTGCACGATGTTGGCGGGAATGGCGATGCGGCCGTCGGCCACGCGCTCGCGGATGTACTCGGGGTCGCGATGCTCGCGCTCGGCGACTTCCTTCATCTGCGGCGTGATCTGCCCGGCGCGGGCGAAGTCGATTTGCGTGACGAGCTTGGGCTCGGTCTGTGTGCTCATTGGCACGGCTCCCTTCGTTGGCATTACCCATATCAGGTTTGCGGGTCAGGGCGGGCGCGCCCAGTCTCAGCCTGCCGTCTTGTCCTGCAAGCTCCCCGTTTATGTAATGGGCTCAAGTATAGCTCGAATGGGTACGATTGGCCTAACGAGCGTGCCTGTGGGGAGGCGAACATGGAAGACAAGCATCTATATCGAGAGACGCAATGGGATGTATCGGCCGAGGAAAGCCGTGCGCACCATGGCCTTGTCGCGATTGGTTTTGCGGTGCTTGCTGTGCTGGTGATTGCCGTTTGTATCTGGACGTTTGGTGGTCGCGGCGGCGCTGCATGGGAGTTCGAGGCTGATGATAGCCTACCGATAATGACGGTGAAGGTCGCGGGTGGCAATACCGTTGCCGCGCCGGGCGACTATTGGTATCCGCGCGATGGATTTGTCCAGCTGCAGCTGAGCGGCGGTTCCATTCCTGGTGAAGAGATCGAGCGCGTGACCTTCGATGCGTCGCTTAAGACGCTGTCGGTCGAGCTCAAAGATCAAGGGGATGTGCCCACGACGATGGATATCGCGCTGACGGAATGGCGCTTGGAACCCCCATCGGGTGTTGCGGTGTCCGAGGTAGAGCACGTTAAGATTACCTACCAAGATGGCTCGACAAACGAAGTTGCCAAAGCCGACGGCTTGGCGGAATAGACGCCGTGCCTAGGCAGCACATTCAAAAGTAGCGGTGGTCCTACAAGGTCTGTTCGTTCAGGAAGACCAAAGTGTTCTTATTTGAAAGCTCGGGAAAGTGACGATAACCAACGTCAAACGCGGTGAGCCCGCTTACATCCTCGAGCTTGTTTTCTGCCATCCAGCGCACCATGGAACCACGTGCCTTTTTGCTGGCGGTCGAGCGCTGGATGGGCTTGCCGTTGCGGATGCCTTCGCCAAAGAGGCACGTGACGACCGTGGCGTCGCCCGCGAGATGGGGCAGAACGGCTTTGGCGTACTCTACGCTGGCGAGGTTGACGATCGTGGTGTTTGAGCCTGCCGGGGCGATAGCCCGCGCGAGCTTGTCGCTCCAAAACGCATAGAGGTCTCGGGCATCGTCAACGGCGAGCTTCGCGCCCATTTCCAGCCGATATGGTTCGACGGCATGAAAGGGGCGAACGCACCCGTAAAGGCCCGAGAGGATCCACAGATGGTCTTGCAGCCATGCGAGCTGCGCGGAATCCATCACCTCGGGCGCCATGCTCTGGTATTGAATGCCGTGGTAGGACATGACGGCAGGGGAGAGGTGACAGGCGAGTGCGGGATTGTCGAGATCGCCGTTTTTCAGGATGGGCCCGAACTCATGCAGGGTGTTGAGGCAAGGCCCCAGCAGTTTGTCACTCACGTTCCATAGCGCCTGCAGGCTGTCGCTGCCTTCATTTCGCTCGATATCTAGCAGTGCGCGGTGGAGGCGAGCCGTCTCGCGCGCAAAGGGTGGAATGCCCAGGACTTCAAAAGCATCTTGGGCCGCGCGCATCTGCTTGGCGGGCGAAATGACGACCTGCAGCATGGACTCTCCTCTGCCAAAAAGGAAGTTGCGGTGGAATACGGTCTGTTTTGGCCGTTTATGGGCCAGTTTAGTCTGTATTTCACCGCAACTGATGAAGGGTTGGTTACGCGCGCTCGATGAAGGCCTTGTAGCCGCGATAGGCCTCGTAGATATCGGCCTTGTTAGCGACCTCCCACAGGGCGTGCATGGACAGGACGGCAACGCCAGAGTCGATGACGTTCATGCCGTACTTAGCCATGATGTATGCGATGGTGCCGCCGCCGCCCGCGTTGACGCGACCGAGCTCGCAGGTCTGGAAGTCCACGCCGGCCTCGTCCATGATGTCGCGGATGAGGGCCACATACTCGGCGTCGGCGTCGTTAGAGCCGCCCTTGCCGCGGCTGCCCGTGTACTTGTTAAAGCACAGGCCGCGACCCATAAAGGCTGCGTTCTTGGTCTCGAACTTGCCGGCGTAGCCCGGGTCGAAGCCGGCGGACACGTCGGAGGAGAGCATGCGGCTGCGGGCGAGCGCGCGGCGCAGGGCCAGCGGGCTATCCTCGCCGGCGAGCGTCATGATCTCGGCGACGGTGTTCTCGAAGAAGCGGCTCGTCATGCCGGTGGCACCCACGGAACCGATCTCCTCCTTGTCGACGATGAGTGTGATGCTCGTGCGCTCCACGTTGGCGACGTTGATCTGGGCGAGCATGGACGGATAGGCGCAGACACGGTCGTCGTGGCCATAGCCCAGAATCATGGAGCGGTCGAGGCCCATGTCACGGGCGGGGCCGGCGGGCACGACCTCGATCTCGGCGGAGAGGAAGTCCTCCTCCTCGACGTCGTACTGCTCCTTGAGGATATCCAGGAACATCTGCTTGACGGGCTCCTTGGGAGCGTCCTTGTCGTCCTCGTCAAACTTGACGGGGCGGCCGCCCACGATCACGTCGAGGATCTCGGCGTCGACGGCGTCCTTGGCGGGCTTGGCCATCTGCTCGCTCGAGAGGTGGATCAGCAGGTCGGAGATGGTAAAGACCGGGTCGTCGGCCTTGTCACCGATGTTGATGTCGACGGTGGTGCCGTCCTTTTTGCAGATGACGCCCACGAGTGCGAGCGGGGAAGCGACCCAGTGGTAGCTCTTGACGCCGCCATAGTAGTGCGTGTCGAGATAAGCCATGTCGCCGGCCTCGAAGGCGGGGTTCTGCTTGAGGTCCAGGCGCGGCGAGTCCACGTGGGCGCCCAGGATGTTAAAGCCCTGCTCGAGCGGGGCGGTGCCCAGGTTGACGAGCATGAGGTCCTTGCCGTGGTTGGCGGCGTACACCTTGTCGCCGGCCTTGAGCGCGCGGCCCTCGGCGATCACGGTCTCCAGATTGACGTAGCCCGCCTCCTCGGCCATCTTGATACCGGCCTTGACGCACAGGCGCTCGGTCTTGTTCTCACTCAAAAACTGCTTATAGCCGCGGCAAAGCTCCTCGAGCTCCTCGATCTGCTGTGGCGTGTACTTTTTCCATGCGCTGGGACGCTCCATGACGCAGGCTCCTTTCGGATCGATCGTGCTGGTTGATGTACCGTGAGCCATCGTATCACGCGCGGGCCCGCGGCGGCAGGGAAGCCTGATGTGCGGTGGCCGCGGGGCGGGGAGCGTGTAAACTGGTGTGAGCAAACCGTGCCCAGCCCAAAGCGAGGTATTCAATATGTCTGAAAAGCGCCGTACCTTTGCCGTCATCGACGGCAACTCGCTCATGCATCGCGCCTTCCACGCCGTGCCGCCGACCATGAACGCGCCGGACGGTCGCCCCACCAACGCGATCTTTGGTTTTCTGAACATGTTCCTCAAGATGATCGATGCCTTTAATCCCGACGGCGTTGTCGTGGCGTTTGACAAGGGCAAGCCGCGCGTGCGTATGGAGATGCTGCCGCAGTACAAGGCGCAGCGCCCGCCCATGGACCCCGACCTGCACGCGCAGTTCCCCATGATCAAGGAGCTGCTCGCCGCGCTCAACGTGCCCATTTTGCAGTCCGAGGGCTGGGAAGGCGACGATATCCTGGGAACCATGGCGCGCCTGGGCGAGGAGGCCGGCTGCGACATGCTGCTGGTGACCGGCGACCGCGACATGTATCAGCTCGTGACCGAGCACGTCAACGTGGTCTCGACTCGCAAGGGCCTGTCCGACGTGGCGATCATGACGCCCGAGAGCGTGGACGACCTGTATCACGGCATCACGCCGGCGCTCGTGCCCGATTTTTACGGTCTGAAGGGCGATACGTCGGACAACATTCCCGGCGTACCGGGCATCGGCCCCAAAAAGGCGAGTGCGCTCATCGCGCAGTACGGCAGCCTTGACGAGGTCATCGCGCATGCTGACGAGGTCAAGGGCAAGATGGGAGAAAACCTGCGCGCACACATCGACGACGCGCTGCTGAGCCGTAAGGTGGCGACCATCCGCACCGATGCACCCGTTGAGCTCGATTTTGAGGCGACGTCCTTCCCGGCGTTTTCCGCCGATGAGGTTTCCGCGGCACTGGGCACGCTCGGCATCACCGCCATGCAGAACCGTTTCTTGGCGCTGATCGGCGGCGAGGGCGGGGCAGCTGCCAGCACGTTTGAGATGCCCGCCGTTTTGCGCGCAGCCGCCGGCGATACTGACGCGCTTGGTGCCGTTGCAGATGAGGTCTCCCGCGCGATTGATGTCGGCGAGTGGGTCGCCGCCGTGGTGGACGATGACAAGGAAGAGGGCGCGCTCTTTGGGCTGACGCGCACGCTGTGGTTGGCGACGTCCAAGGGCCTGTTTGCGCTCGAGGAGGGCGACAGCGGTGCGGCGGCTGAGGTTGAGGGCTTCAACTTCGCCCACGGCGTGATTGCCGGCGTGCTCGCGCGTCTGTTTATGGAAGGCCGTGTGGCGAGCCCGGATACGAAGGCGCTGCTGCATGAGCTTTCGCCCGTCGACTCTTCTGAGCCCGAGCTCATGGACCCGCTGTCTGCTGATTCCACGCGTATCTTCGATACCGTGGTCGCTGCCTATCTGCTGGATTCCGATCGCTCCGAGTTCGATGAGGCGTATCTGGCCGATACCTATCTGCAGATGGCGCTGCCTGCGGCGCGCGGCGCGGAGGGTGCTGGCGAGGACGCTCCTGCCCCTGCTGCCCGCACTGCGGCCCTGACGCTGGCGCTCGTGGCGCCGCTGCGCGACCGCATGGCACGCGAAAACGCCGCCAACGTGTTCGATGGCATCGAGATGCCGCTTGTGCCGGTGCTTGCCAAGATGGAGCGCGCGGGCATGCTCGTGGACCCCGATCGCCTGCATAGTCTGTCCGAGGGTCTGGCGACCCAGATTGCCGAGGTCGAGCGGAGCATTCGCGATCTGGCCGGCGACGAGACCTTTAACATCGGCAGTCCCATGCAGCTCTCGCACGTGCTCTTTGACGTGATGGGCCTTCCAACCAAGGGCCTCAAAAAGACCAAGCGCGGTTATTATTCGACCAACGCCAAGGTGCTGAGCGACCTTGCCCGTGACCACGAAATCGTGCGTCTGATCTTGGACTGGCGTGAGAAGTCCAAGATCAAGTCCACCTATCTGGACACGCTGGGCCCGTTGCGTCGTGGTGACGGTCGCGTGCACACCACCTACAACCAGACCATCACGGCGACGGGTCGTCTGTCCTCGAGTGACCCGAACCTTCAGAACATCCCGACGCGCTCGGAGCTGGGCCGTACTGTCAAGACGGCGTTTTCGGCAGGCGAGGGAAGCGTCTTTTTGGCGGTGGACTACTCGCAGATCGAGCTGCGTCTGTTGGCGCATCTCTCGGGTGACGAGCATCTGGTGCGCGCCTTTAACGAGGGCGAGGACTTCCATGCCGAGACGGCCGCGCGCGTGTTTGGCGTGCCGGTGTCCGAGGTGACACCCGATTTGCGCAGCCGCGCCAAGGCCGTGAACTTTGGCATCGTGTATGGTCAGCAGGCTTACGGTCTGTCGCAGTCGCTGCATATCTCGATGGCCGAGGCACGCGACATGATCGACCGCTACTACGAGGCCTACCCGGGCGTGCGCACGTTCCTCGACAACGTGGTGGCACGTGCCAAACAGACGGGCTATGCCGAGACCATGTACGGCCGCCGTCGTCATATTCCGGAGCTCAAGGCTAAAAATCCGCAACTCCGCGGTTTTGGCGAGCGCACGGCCATGAACCATCCCATGCAGGGCACCGCAGCAGACATCATCAAGATCGCCATGGCCCGCGTAAGCCGCCGCCTGGAAGAAGAGGGTTTTGCCGCTCACATGATCCTGCAGGTACACGACGAACTGGACTTTGAGTGCCCCGTCAACGAAGTCGAGCGCCTAACCACCATGGTCCGCGACGTCATGGAACACGTAGTAGACCTCCGCGTACCGTTGATCGCCGAAGCCAGCACCGGCATAACCTGGGCCGACGCGAAATAGGAAAGCACTCGGTAAGGCAAGCTCGCCCAAGACGTAAGCCCCCACATACTTAAGATTTGGGACAAACACTACTGATTAATTTGTCCCACAGTAACCAAAACAGAGGGGAGCCCCTTCCAACAAGGAGCTCCCCTCTGCTCAAATCATTTCAGCTAAGTATCTAGACACTCAAGACGCCATCTTGGCGGCAGGAAAGTAAACCTAGGGCCTGGCCGGGCGGCACGGGTTAACTTTTCGTAGATTCCGCACGCAAAGAAAGCCACTTAATGTGGCTTTCGTCTTGCGCAGGACCTGACCGAGCGAAAAGTTATCCCGTGCCGCCCGGCCAGGCCCGATGGGACGGCTACCGAGCCGCCAGGATGGCGTCGATGAGCGTCAGTACGCCCCCGTCGTTGTTGCTCGGAATGCGCCACTCAGCATGCGCGTTCATATGCTCCTCGGCATTGTCCACGATAAAGCTGTGACCGACGCGCTCAAGCATGGGGATGTCGTTGTAGGTATCGCCCACGGCGGCGGCATCGGCGATATCGATGCCGAGCTGCTCGCACAGGTGCGCGACGCCCGAACCCTTGTCGACGCCCAGGTTCATAAAGTCGATCCACTCGCGGCCGGCATTGGTGACATAGAGCTGATCCGAGAACGCGGGGTTATAGGTCTCGCGGAACGCGGGCTCGGCGTCGTAGCCGGGGAAAAAGATCGAGATCTTATTGGACTCGATATCAAGGCCCTCAAAGGTGTCGACGTAGTTGATCGTGTTGTAGTAGACGCTGATCTCGTCGTGGTACTGATGGTCGCGGGCGAGCACATAGAACTCGTCGTAGCAGCACAGGACGGGAACGGCGCGCGGGTCCTCCGAGGCACGAGCGAGCACCTGCTGATACAGCGCCACATCGATGCTGCTCTTATAGATATAGTTGCCGCGGTAGATAACGCAGGCTCCATTGTCGGGGCAAAAAGCAAGGCGGTTCTTAATGCTCTCGAACATTTCTTCGAGTTTTGGGGCGGGGCGTCCGCTGGCGGGGCAGAACACGATGCCAGCCTTGGCGAGCTTGTCTAGGCGCTCATCAAGACCCTGGGGCAGCACACGCTCGTCGGTCAGCAGCGTCTTGTCCATATCGACGGCGAGAATCTTAATGCTTCCAATATTGGTGTCCGATTCGTAAGTTTGCATAAAAGCGCGCCTTTCGTTTCGAAATTGTTTCAGACGTTATAATCATCAACCAGTAACCGAGCGTATTGTCGCAGGAACGGGGCGTATTTGCACCACGCTTCACAAAGTAATGAAAAAAAATTTCAGAAATTTGAATTTGTCGCTTGCGCTGTAGGCACTTTAGCGTAATATAGCGACCATCGAAAACGGAGACGGAAAAACAACCGCTTACCGAGGAAAAGGTACCGTTTACGATATTAGAATTGCGCCCGGCGGTAGGTGAAAGGAGAGGCAGATGCAGTTCGTAAAGATCATCACCACTGCAGACAATGCCATCCGACGCCAGCGCGCAATTTCCCGACGACGATAACAATCGTCTCTGTCCGCATGGGGCGAATTGCCTCAACAGAGTCATTTTGAGGTCGTTGGGTTTTAGCACGACATTGCTGCATGTTTCTAGGGCATGTATGTGCTGATTTTTGCTATTTAACCTGATCTTGCACGGTTTTTGACCTCAAAGTGACTTGCAACTGACCGATGTTCTAATTAGCTACCAAGGGCGAAAGGAAACAGCCATGAGCAAGGAAAAAGTCGTTCTCGCATATTCCGGTGGTCTTGATACATCCGTATGTGTCAAGTGGCTCCAGGACGAGAAGAATCTCGATGTCGTTTGTGTCTGCGGCAACGTGGGCCAGGAAGAGACCGGACTGGATGCCAAGAAGCAGAAGGCGCTCGACCTGGGCGTTCTCGATTGCCAGGTGCTCGACCTGCGCGACGAGTTCTCCGATGAGTTCCTGACCAAAGCCATCGCAGCAAACTCCATGTACGAGAACAAGTACCCGCTGCTCTCCGCCCTGTCTCGCCCGCTGCTTGCCAAGAAGCTTGTTGAGGTCGCCCACGAGTTTGGCGCGACCTACGTCGCCCACGGCTGCACCGGCAAGGGTAACGACCAGGTCCGTTTTGAGGCCGCCGTCAAGGCCCTCGACCCCGAGCTCAAGGTTATCGCCCCGGTTCGCGAGTGGGATCTGAAGTGCCGTCCGGACGAGGTCGCCTACGCCCACGCCCACAACGTGCCGGTTCCCGAGGGTGCCAACGACAACCCCTATTCCATCGACGACAACCTGTGGGGTCGCGCCATTGAGTGCGGTCACCTGGAGGATCCCTGGAACGAGCCGCTCGACGACGCCTGGGTTATGACCAAGAACCCCGAGGATACGCCCGACGCCCCGACCTATACCGAGATTGAGTTTGAGGCGGGCAAGCCCGTCGCCGTCGACGGCAAGAAGATGAAGCTCTCCGAGATCGTCATCGCCCTCAACAAGATCTCCGGCGACAATGGCTTTGGTCGCCTGGACCTGGTCGAGGATCGTCTGGTGGGCCTCAAGAGCCGCGAGTGCTATGAGGTCCCCGGCGCCCTGACGCTTATCACCGCCCACAAGGCGCTCGAGGACATTTGCGTCGAGGGCGACCTGCTCAAGGAGAAGATTAAGCTTGAGCAGGATTGGGCCACCGCCGTGTACAACGGCCAGTGGTACAGCCCGCTCAAAAACGCGCTCGATGCCTTTATGGCCGACACCCAGAAGTTCGTGACCGGCACCGTCCGTCTGAAGTTCTTTAAGGGCAACTGCCATGTCGTCGGCCGCAAGAGCCCGTTTAGCCTGTATGACTACGGTCTGGCTACCTACGACCGCGACACTACGTTTGACGAGAAGGCCAGCGCCGGCTTTATCGAGATCGATACGCTGTCGCTCAAGACGTGGGCTAAGGTCCAGGGCCCCAGCTCTGCTGCCGCCCAGGCCTAGCGCCTCCTTCCTTTGGTATCCGCGCGGCCCATCCGCGTGATACATAACGGGCGCATGGGGTCCCTACCTTTCGTTATGCTTGCTGACACTTCTTAACATCGGTGGCCCCTACGTTCCGCCCGCATATATGATGCCGCGTCTGCGGCTGAGTCCGAGCCCCGCCGGGGTTGTCCGGCGGGGCTCCTCCTATCAATTTGACGGCCCTGCGCCTATATATATGGGGAGTATCCATTATGTTCAATGCTATCGCGCATGCTTTACTTGCCCTCGCGCCCGAGTTCGATGCTGCAAAGGTCGAGGACGTTCCTATGAGCCTAAAGGCCTGGATCGATGGTTCGCAGGGCAACATTCGGAGGGAGACGTTGGGCGCCAAGTGCATGGCGCGTCACTTCTTTGCAAATTAGCTATATGGCCTCGCACATGGTGGGGAATATGCAAAACTAGCGGTTGAGAAATCGCTTTAGCGACAGGGCGCATTGCTTTGGGCGCTTGTTTTGGGATTTGATGAAAGGGGACGGTTCCATGGCTCTTTGGGGCGGTCGTTTTGAGGCAGGCGTGGCCGAGGTCACGCAGGAGTTTGGCGCGTCGTTGCCGGTTGACAAACATCTCTATAAGCAGGATATCGCCGGATCTAAGGCACATGCCAAGATGCTGGCGGCCCAGGGCATTATCAGCGCCGAGGACGAGCAGGCGATTGCCGAGGGCCTGACCGGAATCGAACAGGATATCGATGCCGGCAACTTCACCTTTGATATCAACGACGAGGACATTCATATGTCCATCGAAAGCGAGCTGACGCGTCGTATCGGCGAGGCTGGCAAGCGCTTGCATACTGGGCGTTCGCGCAACGACCAGGTGGCGACCGATACGCGCCTGGGCGTCAAGGCGCTGGCCAAGGAGCTCATGGAGGCCAATCTTGAGCTGCGCCATGTGCTGGTGGATGCGGCCAAGAAGTACGACAAGGTGATTCTTCCGGGCTACACGCATATGCAGCACGCTCAGCCCGTGCTGCTGTCACATCATCTGCTGGCGTATTCCTGGATGTTCGCGCGCGACTTTACGCGCCTGAAGGCCGCCTTTGATGCCGCCGACAACTGCCCGCTGGGTGCTGCCGCGCTTGCCGGTACGAGCTATCCGCTCGATCGCCAGATGACGGCTGCCGAGCTTGGCTTTGCGGGTGTGATTCCCAACTCGCTCGATGCGGTTTCCGACCGTGATTTCCTGCTCGATCTGCATTACGCCGGCTCCGTCATGGCCATGCACCTGTCGCGTCTTTCCGAGGAGATCGTGTTGTGGTCGAGCTCCGAGTTTGGCTTTATTACGCTTTCTGACTCGTACTCCACCGGCTCGTCCATCATGCCGCAGAAGAAGAACCCCGACTTTGCCGAGCTTATCCGCGGCAAGAGCGGCCGTGTATATGGCAACCTGGTGCAGCTGCTGGTGACCATGAAGGGCCTGCCGCTGGCCTATAACAAGGACTTGCAGGAGGACAAGGAGGGCGCGCTCGATACCGCCCACACGCTCATGCAGTGCCTGTCGGTTATGGCCGGTATGATTTCGACTTGGACCGTCAACGAGGATGCCATGGCGCGCGAGTGCGGTGTGGGTCATCTTGCCGCCACCGATGTTGCCGATTACCTGGCCAAGCGTGGCCTGCCGTTCCGTGAGGCGCATGCCGTGGTGGGCCATCTGGTCCTGATGTGTGAGAAGCGCGGCTGCAATCTTGAGGATCTGCCGTTTGAGGTGTTCCAGGAGGCAAGCCCGCTCTTTGAGCGCGATATTACCGAGGCACTCGACATCCCGTCGATCGTTGCCGCGCGCACGACCGAGGGCGGCACCGCTCCTGCCGCCGTTGCCGTGCAGCTGCAGCGTGCCGAGGCGCAGCTCGTGGCCGACGAGGGCGTGTTTGGCTCGTTATCCAAGGTCGTCGAGATGGGCCACGGAGCTAATTAGCTTATTGGATGCGTCTGTCTGGTGTGTTCATCATATTTTGCCTTTACGGGTGCCCGCTACGGTGGGCACCCGTTTTGTTATAGAGAAGGAAGGAGCTTGTCGAGAACTTCTGTAGGACATTTGCGCAGGTTGTGAAGGGGGTGCGTTCACGGGCGACAATCGACCGCCCGTTCTGTTCGTTGCAGTTGAAAGTGGGACGGATGGTACTCTAGTCGGGCTTCGAAACAGAAGTGACACATATGGAGCGCTTTAATAAATAATAACGCTTCAATAAACGGCTTTTTGTTTAACTGCAGCTAGAACTCTGTTACGATGCAGTCCAGGCGGGTGCCGGAATGGGACTTGGGCACGCGCGAACCTACTTGAAAGGCTACCTTATGGCTATCGAGAAGACCTTCATCATGATTAAGCCCGACGCCGTGCGCGATCGCAAGATCGGCGAGATCGTTGCTCGCATTGAGCGCAGCGGCCTTGTTATCGAGCGCATGGAGATGACCACGCTCGAGCGCGCTACCGTCGAGGAGCACTACGCCCATCTGGCCGACAAGCCCTTCTTTGGCGGTCTCTGCGACTTTATGACGAGCGGTCCGGTCGTCAAGATGGTCGTTTCCGGTCTCTCCGCTGTCTCCAAGATGCGCACCCTTATGGGCGCCACCAACCCGCTTGATGCTGCCCCCGGCACCATTCGCGGCGACTTTGCTGTCGATGTCAACGCCAATGTGATTCACGGCTCCGACTGCCTGGAGAACGCCGAGATCGAGATCAAGCGCTTTTTTGGCTAAACCAGCTTTGACTCCTTAAAGCTGTTAGCGTGTGGCTTGGGCGCCGCGGAACTTCATCCGCGGCGCCCTTTTTATTCCAGTAGACTTTTGGTAAACCCCCATAAATCTACTAAAGAGCCCCCGTCCGGATGTTTCTTCCGGGCGGGGGCTGGCGTTAGCGTATGGCTTTGTGAATCTTTAGGCCTCGTCGACGATCTTAAGGCCGCGCGTGTGGTCGATCTCGTTGAGGAGGTTAACGCGACGCTCGTGACGGCCGCCCTCAAACTCGGCGTCGAGCCACTCGTCGACGATCATCTTGGCGAGCTCGGAGCCAACGACGCGGGCGCCAAAGGCGAGCACGTTGGTGTTGTTGTGCATGCGCGAGAGCTTGGCGCTGAAGGGCTCGGAGCACACGACGGCGCGTACGCCCTCGACCTTGTTGGCAGCCAGGCTGATCCCGACGCCGGTGCCGCAGATCAGGATACCCAGGTCAACGTCGCCGTTGGCAACGGCCTTGCCCACTTTGTAACCGGCGATGGGGTAGTCGAAGCTCTCGGAGGTGTCGGTGCCAAAGTTCACGACCTCGCAGCCGCGCTCCTTCAGGTGCTCGGAAATGATGTTCTTGAGCTCGACGGCGGCGTGGTCGTTACCGATACCGATCTTCATGGATGGTTCCTCTCTGGTCTGTGCGGTGGATTTGCTAAAGGTGTTTACCGCGTTCGTCTGCATGATAGCGCGACTTTTGCGTAAACGCTCGAGCGTTTTTTGGTCAAACGCTTTAGCAGGCAACAAGACCGGCTTCTCATGAATGAATGCCGTCAGTTTGCGCTCGTGCGCCGTCTGCCGGAACTATGGTTGCGGTTTTTGATGCATTGTTATCAAATAAAAGAGCTAACTATTATCGAGAGCCCAGTTCGTTATGTAAGCAGGAGATACCTATGCCTACCGATTCCCTTCGTGATGCCGCGTTTTGCGATGTTTTGAACCGCGAGCTTGTCTGTGCGCTCGGCTGCACCGAGCCTATTGCCGTTGCCTATGCAGCGGCGCTGGCGAGCCAGACGCTCGGTTGCGAACCCGATCATATGGACGTTGCCTGCTCGGGCAACATCATCAAGAACGTTAAGAGCGTGACCGTGCCCAACTCGGGCGGCATGCACGGTATTGAAGCCGCGGCCGTGCTGGGTGCCGTGGGCGGCGACGCCAAGAGCGCGCTCGAGGTGCTCGAGACCGTTAACGACGAAGATCGTGCTCGCGTGGCCGAGCTCCTCGCCGATGCCGGTTACTGCGGTGTATCGCTTGTCGAGGGTGTGCCCAACCTCTACATCAAGGTGACTGCCACGGCCGGGGGCCATACCGCGGTCGTCGAGATTACCGACCACCACACCAATGTCACGTGCCATACGCTCGACGGTATTCCGGTGTGCGGCAAGTCGGCGGGGGAGTGTGCCGCCTGCGCCGAGCGCGTGGTGGCCGAGCGGGCAGCAGATAATGCCGACACGCCCATGTCGATTGAGTCCATTGTCGACTTTATCGAGGACGGCGACATTGAGGGCGCTCGCGCTGCCGTTGAGCGTCAGATCGAGCTGAACGGCGCGATCAGCGCCGAGGGTCTGGCGCACGCTTGGGGTGCCGAGGTTGGCCGTACGCTGCTGGGTGCTCGCGCCGATGACGTTGCCTGCCGTGCCCGTGCCCGTGCCGCCGCCGGGTCCGACGCCCGCATGAACGGCTGCGCGCTGCCGGTCGCCATTGTGTGTGGCTCGGGCAACCAGGGCATTACCTGCGCACTGCCCGTTATGGAGTATGCCGAGTACCTGCGCTGCGACCACGACCGCCTGGTGCGCGCCGTGATGCTGTCCGATCTCATTGCCGTGCATATCAAGAGCTATATCGGTGCGCTCTCGGCGTTTTGCGGTGCTATTTGCGCCGCGTGCGGCGCCGGCGCTGCGATTACCTGGCTGTGCGGTGGCACGCGCGAGCAAATCGGTGCGA
The DNA here is from genome assembly GCA_900546115.1 of uncultured Collinsella sp. Lineage (GTDB taxonomy): Bacteria > Actinomycetota > Coriobacteriia > Coriobacteriales > Coriobacteriaceae > Collinsella. The sequence goes on along the minus strand of URBQ01000018.1, from coordinate 6,174 downwards.
CGGTCTCCAATACGCTCGGCAATGTGGGCGGCATCGTGTGCGATGGCGCCAAGGCGAGCTGCGCCGCCAAGATTTCCGCTGCCGTTGATGCGGCGATTCTGGGTCACGATATGGCCATGCAGGGTCGCGGTTTCCGCGCCGGTGAGGGCCTGATTCAGGATACCGTCGAGGAGACCATCGCCAGCATGGGCTATGTGGGGCGCGTGGGCATGAAGGACACCGACGTCGAGATCCTCAACATCATGATCGGCAAAACCCAAGTGTGCTAGGACAGTTCGTCGGCTACTTGGTGTTCGTAGAAGGCTTCTACTACGGCGTTAAAGTCGCGGGCGAAGCCTTCCATGGTTCCGCGCCAGGTGACTCGGTTGGGCTTGCCCTGGCCTACATAGGCAGTCTGAATGCCGCAGGCGGGGCTAGGGAAGTCGCGTTTGGGATCGTTGCCCACCATAAGGACCTCGTGCGGTTCGAGCCCCATCACCTGAAGTTGCTCTAGATAGTAGGTGGCATCGGGCTTGCAGCGGGTGGCGTTTCCCATGTGCGTCACGAGCTCAAAGGGGGCGTCGGCCAGGTCGCCCCAACCCATGCGGCATTCGATGGCCCCCTGCGGAAAGCTGGGGTTGGTAAAGAGCGCGCAGCGCAGCCCCGCGTCCTGCACGGCCTGAAGTGCGGCGTGTGCGCCCGGCATAGCATGGGCGTTGATGAGTTCGTCATTCTTGTACGGAAGAACTTCGCGGTCGTAGTAGGTAAACGCCTCGTAGATAAGTGGGTCCGAGAGGCAAATGCCGCATCGGCGCTCGACCTCTTCTTGGTAAAACTCAAGATTGGTGCGATTGTCCGTGCTGCTGCGGCGATTGGCGTTGAGGTCGACCAGGATGGTGCCGAGGCGTGCCATCGTGCCACCGCGGCTGCGGCGCCCGATATCCGCGAGCATCGAAGAGACATCCTTAAAATATCGAAGGATGAACGCGTTGAGGTTGATGCTAAGAAGCGTTTCGTCCATATCGAAAACGACTGCTTTGAGCACGCGGGCACCTTTCTCGAAAAATCGATCTAGAATCGTTGGCTCCGGATACTTTACCCCAAAGCCGAATGCCTGGCTGGTTATCGTCAAGTTGCGGAGACGTGTGTTCATAAGATTACGAAAAAGTCTCCACACGAGTAAAAAATCGCAGTTCACGCTTGAAATCGAACTCATTTCCCCGTAACCTATACGAACGTGATTGCATAAGCGTCACATTAGTATCTGTCGGCTCCCGAGTGTTCCTAAACGTTGTGTGCTTGTCGCACCCTTCTGTAGGTCCTAGCAATCGGGGCCCCGTAGTTCGAAAGGGGTCCACCTTTGAGTGAGATTCAGAACTCGTCCATTTTCTCTCTTGACGATGTCAACGAGGAGGAGATGAACAACCTCATCGACGGTACGATTACCGACTTTGATGAGGGCGATCTCGTTAACGGCACTGTCGTTAAGATCGAGCATGACGAGGTGCTCGTTGACATCGGATTCAAGTCCGAGGGCGTTATCCCGGTCCGCGAGCTGTCCATCCGCAAGGACGCTAACCCTGCAGACATCGTTGCACTCGGTGATCCCATCGAGGCTCTGGTTCTCCAGAAGGAGGACAAGGACGGTCGTCTGGTCCTGTCCAAGAAGCGTGCCGAGTACGAGCGTGCTTGGAACCGCATCGAGGAGAAGTTCAACTCCGGCGAGAACGTCGAGGGCGAGGTTATCGAGGTTGTCAAGGGCGGCCTGATCCTCGACATCGGCCTGCGTGGCTTCCTGCCCGCTTCCCTCGTCGACCTCCGTCGCGTCAAGGACCTCACCTCTTACATGGGCACCCGCATCGAGGCCCGCGTCATCGAGATGGACCGCAACCGCAACAACGTCGTCCTCTCCCGTCGCGTCGTGCTCGAGGAGTCCCGTAAGGCCGAGCGCTCCGAGATCCTGTCCAAGCTCAAGTCTGGCATGCGTCTCCAGGGTACCGTTTCCTCCATCGTCGACTTCGGCGCCTTCGTCGACCTCGGCGGTATCGACGGCCTCATCCACATCTCCGAGCTCTCCTGGAACCACGTCAACCATCCTTCCGAGGTTGTCAAGGTCGGCCAGGAGGTCGAGGTCGAGGTTCTCGACGTCGATCTCAACCGCGAGCGCATCTCCCTGGGTCTCAAGCAGACCACCGAGGATCCGTGGCGCGCACTGGTCAAGAAGTACCCCGTCGGCGCTATCGTCGAGGGCACTGTGACCAAGCTTGTCCCGTTTGGCGCTTTCGTCGACTTGGGCGAGGGCATCGAGGGCCTGGTGCACATCTCCGAGATGGCCAACAAGCACGTCGACCAGCCTTCTCAGGTTACCCACGTGGGCGACAAGGTTCAGGTCAAGGTCATGGAGATCGACCTCGACCGTCGTCGTATCTCCCTGTCCATGAAGTCCGCTGCTGAGACTCTGGGCGTCGAGATCGAGGTTACCCCGCTGCCTTCCGAGAAGAAGGACGAGGAGACTGACGCCGAGTAAATCGGTTTGAGGATCACTTGTTTTAAGGGATCCGTCCGTAATGGACGGGTCCCTTTTTGCATTTGGCACCGAGATGCGCAATGCTGCCGGGCTGTCCACAGGCTATTGGATTGTCGGTGCATGAAAAATGCCGACATCCCGCCTCGGGGAGGAGGCGGGAACGCACCGAGTAGACGGAGGGGTGTGGAGCGCGGTCGCGTCTCGACTGACGACGTTGCCCATCGACAGGACCATTGTAGCGCATGGCGGTTCTTGGTTTATCGTGTCGAGCGTTTGCGTTGTGCCATTGCCTGCGGCAACGGTGTGCTACACTCTTGCACTGCTGAGTGGGCCAGACGGTCGCGCGATGTGCTGCTTGCAGCACGCGTGAGGAAAGTCCGGGCTCCAGAGGGCGGGATGCCGGCTAACGGCCGGGCGGAGTGATCCGACGGAAAGCGCCGCAGAAAAGAAGACTCCCACCTGCGCCGCAAGGCGTAAAGGGAAAAGCTGAAACGGTGGTGTAAGAGACCACCAGCGTCGTGGCAACACGGCGGCTTGGCAAGCCCCATCCGGAGCAAGCGCGAATAGGAACGCTATGGGCCGGCCCGGTCCGCGTTCGGGTAGCGTGCGTGGAGCTGCACGGTAACGTGCAGACAAGATAAATGACCGTTCACGACAGAACCCGGCTTACAGGCCCACTCAGCACTTTGTTGACGCTGCGAACCCGTCAGCGCGGCAATCTGCCTTTCAAGCCTTCGGGCATGACCATAAGGTCAATGCCCTCGTCTTTCAAGGCACCTTGCTCGCGCTGACGGGTTCTCGCTGTTGGTGACGGCATCATTGGCGTTTCCGTTCTTGTTGGAGAGGGCAACGGTACGACCTTTGCCGTATTATTGAGGCTGTTTGTTGCTCTGCTTGTTGTTGAGGGGCTTTTTTGGACAGTTATTTTACTCTGCAATTGAATATTGAGGCTTCGGGCGAGTTTGTGGACCGCAAGAGCCGGTTTATTGCCCAGTTGATCCATATTGAGTCCGAGGACGAGGCGAATGCTTTTATCGAGATGGTTCGCAAGCGTCATTATGACGCTCGGCATAATGTGCTCGCGTGGATTTTGGTCGATGGACGCGAGCGCCAGAGCGATGATGGTGAGCCGAGCCGCACGAGTGGTATGCCGACGCTCGAGGTGCTGCGTGGTGCGGGACTTAAAAACGTATGCTGTGTTGTGACGCGTTATTTTGGCGGCACGTTGTTGGGGCCCGGTGGTCTGGTACGAGCCTATACGGCGGCGACACAGGCGGCGGTGGCCGCGGCTCAGGAGACTGGGCAGATCGTTGAGATGACGAGTGTCGTGCCGGTTGACGTGCATGTGGCCTATCCACAGTATGAGCAGGTGCTTCGTTTAGCGCAGGATTCGGGTGCCAAGGTTTCGGATACCGATTACGCGGATGCCGTGACACTTCACTTGGTGTTTAAGGCGGGGGAGCAGGAGCTGTTTTGCGCCAAGATGCGCGAGCTTATGGCGGGGCGCGAGGAGATCGAGGTCGGCGCTCCCGAATTTGCTGAGTTCTAACGGCGACGGCCGGCGTGCTTTTGGATGGATCCCAAGCGCGCCGGCCGTCGTTTTCTGTTGCTGCCATTTACTCGGCGAGCTGCTTTAGCATATCGCAGGCGATTTCGACGGCATCGTCGATGCAGCCGGGGCAGCTACGGAGCGGACCCTCGTCCGATCCGACGCCCTTGAGCGTGCCGCAGACGGTCGTCGTGTTCTTCGTTTTAAAACGCTTGGCGATTTCGCGCGACAGCTTGTAGGTCTGGCCCTTGGTCTTGGGGTTTTCCATGCCGTCGCTCATTACAAAGCCCATGATGGCCACGGCGCCCGAGATGGCGCCGCAGGTTTCGGTCATGCCGCCCATGCCGGCGCCAAAGCCCTCGGTGAGGGTAAAGGCGACTTGGGGGTCAAGCCCGACGGCGGGCGCGAGCGTGCAGGCGACGGCCTGCGCGCAGTTAAAGCCACGGGCGTGGTACTCGGCAGCCTGAGCCTGACAGGCGGTGATGTCGAGCTGGGCTGTATCGATTTGCTTCATCGTTGTCTCCTTGGTCACGGTGTACCCGCCTATGGTACCCGTGACGGGGCATGTAATCATCGAGAGCTTCATGTATGCCTCATTTATATCCATCGATTAAATGCCTAAGGCTGAGACGAATGCCCCTGATTTATTTGTCTCATAACCTATCGGCGGGATGGGTTGAGAGGGGTGCGGGGTAGCGGTATCGTGAACCGAATAAAAACAAAACCCAAGTAAGGGAGTTGGATATGAGCGAGCAGACCATCGGTACCACGTGTGTTCAGGGCGGTTATCGCCCGGGCGATGCAGAGCCGCGTCAGGTGCCCATCTATCAGTCAACCACGTGGAAGTACGACACGTCCGAGCACATGGGCAAGCTGTTTGACCTGGAGGAGTCGGGCTACTTCTATAGCCGTCTGCAGAACCCCACGTGCGATTTGGTCGCCGCCAAGATCTGTGAGATGGAGGGCGGCACCGCTGCGATGCTCACGAGTTCGGGCATGGCTGCGAACTTCCTTGCGATCTTTAACGTGGCCGGTGCCGGTGATCACGTGGTCGCAAGCTCTGCCATCTACGGCGGTACCTACAACCTGCTTGCCCATACCATGGGCCGTATGGGCGTTACCTGCACGTTCGTTGCCCCCGACTGCACCGATGAGGAGCTCGAGGCAGCCTTTGAGCCCAATACCAAGCTCGTCTTTGGCGAGACGATTGCCAACCCTGCCCTTGCCGTGCTCGATATTGAGCGCTTTGCCAAGGCCGCGCATGACCACGGCGTGCCGCTGATGGTCGACAACACCTTCCCGACGCCCGTGATGTGCCGTCCCTTTGAGTGGGGCGCCGACATCGTCACGCACTCTACCACTAAGTACATGGATGGGCATGCGGCCTACCTGGGTGGCGTGATCGTCGACCACGGCCAGTTTGACTGGATGGCCCATGCAGGCAAGTTCCCGGGTCTCACCACGCCCGACGAGAGCTATCACGGCGTGACCTATGCCGAGAAGTTCGGTCGCGAGGGTGCCTTCATTACCAAGGCAACCGCTCAGCTCATGCGCGACCTCGGCCCCATGCAGAACCCGCAAGCGGCGTTTTTCCTGAACAGCTCGCTCGAGAGCCTGCATGTGCGTATGCCGCGTCATTGTGAGAACGGCCTGGCCGTTGCTAAGTTCCTGCAGAGCCATCCCAAGGTGCGCTTTGTGAGCTATCCGGGCCTTGAGGGCGATAAGTACTATGACCTGGCTCAGAAGTACATGCCCAACGGTACCTGCGGCGTCGTGAGCTTTGGCTTTAACGGTGGTCGCGCGGCGGCCGAGACCTTTATGAAGAGCCTCAAGCTTGCCCAGATCGCCACGCATGTGGCCGATGCTCGCACCTGCTGCCTGCATCCCGCTAATGCCACGCATCGTCAGATGAACGATGAGGAGCTCATCGCCTGCGGCATCTCCGCCGACATGGTGCGCCTGTCGTGCGGCCTCGAGGACACGGCCGATCTGATTGCCGACCTTGAGCAGGCGCTCGAGCAGTGCTAGGCTAGCTTCTTGTATGAAGCGACGGAGCCTCTTGGGGTTCTGTTGACATATAGTTCCGATTCCGTAGGCGGGGCCCCAATCGCGACTGTTC
>URBQ01000017.1 GCA_900546115.1 uncultured Collinsella sp. | reverse complement strand
CCCCGTTTTTGCGTTGCACCACTCGAAAGGATGGATATGGAGAAAACTGCAGAGCAGCTGCGCCGCGAGCACATTGCCCTTGAGGGCGACACCCATGGCAAGAACAAATGGGCGATTCTGTTTACCGTGCTCATCATGACGTTTATGTCGTGTCTGGATTCGACCGTCGTGACCGTGGCGTTGCCCGTGATGCAAAAGGAGCTGGGCGTGGGCCTCGACCGCATCCAGCTGGTGAGCTCGGTGTACCTGCTTGCGACATGCGTGGCTATGCTGCCGTTTGGCCGCTTGGGCGACGTGCGCGGCAAGGTGGGCGTATTCCAGCTGGGCGTAATCGTTTTTACGGCCGGCTCGCTGCTTTGCGGCCTTTCGAGTTCGCTCGAAGTTCTTATTCTGGCACGCATTGTGCAGGGCGTCGGCTGCGCAGCGGCCATGGCCAACAACATGGGTATCATCACCGAGTCGTTTCCGGCGCGCGAACGAGGCCGTGCCATGGGTATTCTCGCGACCTTCGTGGCCCTCGGCATGATGTGTGGCCCCGTACTCGGCGGCGTGCTGGTGGCAAGCTTTCCCTGGGAGAGCATCTTCCTCATCAACCTGCCCATTGGCGTCATCTCGTTTATCGTGGGGCTCTATACGCTACCGCATGTTAAGCCGGAGGCCGGCGAGTGCCCCATGTCCCTGATCGAGGCTGCTCGCCGCTGCTTTGCAAATTCGGCTTTCACCATCAACCTTGCCTGCATGCTCATCGTGTTCGTTGGTATTGGCGCATCCGAGTTTATTCTGCCGTTCTATTTTCAGGATGCGCATGGGTTTGGGTCTGACGTTTCGGGCCTGCTGTTTTTGGCGCTGCCAATGGTGAATGCCTTTATCGGCCCGCTTTCGGGAACGGTTTCGGACCGTGTTGGCTGCGAGGGCCCCACGGCGGTCGGCCTTGGCGTGTACGTATGCGGTCTTTTTGCGGTAAGCACGCTCGACGAGCACTCTTCCATCCCTGTGATCGTGTGTTGCGTCGCGTTTATGTCATGCGGCACGTCTATTTTCCAGAGTCCCAACAACTCGCTGTACATGGGTTCGGCCCCGCGCGAGGCGCTCGGTATTGCGGGCAGCCTGGGTAGTCTGGCGCGCTATGCGGGTATGGCAGTGGGCATTACAGCGGCGTCGCATATCCTCTATGGGCAGATGAGCGTTGCGATGGGCGAGGCCGTGACCAGTTTTGTTGCAGGCCGTCCGGATGTATTCCTATTCGGCTTTCGCTCGGTGTTCTACGTGCTTATGGCTGTGGCCGCTGTGGGCTTTGCGCTTGCCATGGTGCGTTTGGTGAAGATGCGCGCCCGCCATTAGCGTGTTGGGAGGCTGTCTGCCACGATTCGCGCCGTCCCAAAAAGACTGGTTTGTGGTGCGATGCGGCTTGTGGGGCGGGCGGGGGTCGGTCCGTGGTAGACTATCGAACAACGTTTATTAATCGCGCGGTATCGTTGCCGCGAGAAGGGGTTGCGCCATGCAGGAGCTTGAGGATCGTATTCGCCATGACGGCATCGTAAAGGCCGGTAACGTCCTTAAGGTTGATGCCTTCCTCAACCACCAGTGCGACGTTGAGCTGTTCGACCACATGGGCGCCGAGTGGGCCCGTCTGTTCAAGGATGTCGAGATCAACAAGATCCTGACGATTGAGGCTTCGGGCATTGGCATGGCTTGCATCGCAGCTCAGCATTTTGGCGGCGTACCGGTGGTCTTTGCTAAGAAGGCACAGTCCATCAACCTCGATGGCGAGCAGTACGCCACGACCATCTACTCCTTTACCAAGCAGAAGGAGTACCCGGTCATCGTTGGCAAGCGCTTCCTGTCCGAGGGCGACAAGGTCCTGATTATCGACGACTTCCTGGCCAACGGCTGCGCGCTTGAGGGCCTTATTAAGATTTGTGAGGCTGCGGGCGCCGAAGTTGCCGGCATTGGCATCGCCGTTGAGAAGGGCTTCCAGGGCGGCGGCGATAAGCTCCGTAAGCGCGGCTTCCGCGTTGAGAGCCTGGCCCGTATCGCCGATATGGACTGCGACACCGGCGAGATCACCTTCGCTTAAGCGCGTAACACAAGCGATTGGTATGCGATGTGACAAAGGGACTTTCCCTTTGTCACATTTTTTGTATGAGGGGAGGTGTTGATATGGATGAGAACAAGATGGGATGGCGCGAGTATGCGCGCTATGCCGAGATGTCGGTCGAGAGGTTGGCACGCGACTGCGAGGTTCAGGTGTTTCGCGCGACAGGTCCGGGCGGACAGGGCGTGAACACGACGGACTCGGCGGTGCGTATGAAGCATGGGCCCACGGGGATTGTTGTGACGGCGCGCGAGAGCCGTAGTCAGTTTCAGAATCGCGCGAGCTGCCTGCGTAAGCTGCGCGCTGAGCTGGAGCGTCGCGGGCGTCCACCGCGCCGACGCGTAAAGACTAAGGTGCCTCTGCGCTCTCGCCAGCGCAGGCTCAATGACAAGCACTTCAACGCGATTAAAAAGGCCAACCGTCGCAAGCCGGGGAGCGACGAGTAGCCGATTGTTTCGCTGGTCTTGCTAGCGGGTGGGGTGCCAGACTTGGAGGGCGCCGGGTAGGATGTCGACTTCGATGCGCGAGGCGACGATGGGCTCGCCGTCGGCCTGAATGGGGTAGTCGGGCTCCTCAAAGGTGAACTCGGCATGGCGGCAGCGGCGCATGCGAATCGGCGGCAGTTTGGTATGGTGGCCGTCTTTGGCCGAAAGGAACATGGGCAGGGCAACCGCGCGTGGGACGGGACCGCAGGCGTAGCAGACGTCGAGTATGCCATCGCAGGGATCGGCATCGGGGCAGATACGATAACCCGAGCCATACGTGGGCCCCAGCTGAATCGCCATGATGATTGCCCTCGCGCGCTCGGTGGGCGCGCCGTCAAAGCTGACTGTCATAGGATAGTTGCGATAGCGTAGGCCAAACTGCTCAAGTCCCGAGAGGGTGTAGAGCGGCGCGCCCGTCAAGCCGGTCTTTTTGCGCAGCTCGGTGGTGCCAAGGCCGATGGCGGCATCGATGCCGACCGAGAGCGTCTGGTCGTAGTACTCAACGGCAGCCTCGCCGCTGCCGCTCGCAGGGCTCCACGAGCGAATGCGCCCGATGTCCTGACGCTGCAGCTCGCAGGTGAGCAGCGCGCCAAAATCCTTGCCGGAGAAATCGTCGATGCCGAGCGTCTGGGCAAAATCGTTTCCGGAGCCCACGGGCAGGACGGCAAGAGCGGGGCGGGCGTCCTCCTTTTGCGTCATAAGCCCGTTGACGACCTCGTGAATCACGCCGTCGCCGCCAAGGGCGATAACGGTGCGATAGCCCTGAGCCTGCGCGGCCAGCTCCTTGGCGTGTCCCATACGCTCGGTCAACACCAGGTCAAACTGGGATGCGCGTGCAGTCATGTCCAAAAAGCGTTGCAGGCGCTCGGCAACTTCGCGTGCCGCGCCCGACTGGGCGGCTGGGTTGGCGATGATGAGCGTGCGACCAAAATTAGTTGCGTGCATGGGGCGACTCCCGGCGTGTGACATGACAGTGCGGTCGCGCTCAGGTCGAATTGCCCCCGATTGTGGCTGCACGGCGATTATTACATCTACTCTATCAGGTCGTTGTGGCGCTCGATAGCATCCGCTACCGTACCGCCCTCATCCACAATAAGCGAGCGGCGCTTGGGTGAGATGATGCGCTGGGCGGGGTACACGCCGCGGTGTCCGCCGGTTAGGTAGCTGATAAAGGCCACGATGACAAAGAACCCGGCGGCCGTGCCGTGGAACAGGTCGATGGCCATCATGCAGGTGGTGATGGGCACGTTGAGGCCGGCGCAGAACACGCCGAGCATGCCGAGAGCCGCCAGAAAACTGGGGTCAAGCCCGGTAAGGCAACCGATCCAGCCACCGAGTGCCGCACCGATGCCAAACAGGGGCGTGACCTCGCCGCCTTGGAAGCCCGCGCCCAGGGTAAGCGCCGTGACGACCAACTTGATGGCTGCGTCCGCCAGGGTGGTGTTGCCTGCAAATCCGGCGCCGGAAAGCCACGTGGAAAGGCCGTCGTAGTCCCAGGCGTCAAGGAGGGCATAGGCGGCCAAAACCACGAGTGCGCCTATGAGTGCGCGGACGAGGTAATTGGCGATAAAGCGACCGTACAAGCTTTTGACGGTTCGAACCGACCAGGCAAAGAGGCGTGCCGTCAGGCCGAAGATAATGGCGCTGATAACAACGATGACAACCGTCCGTGGTGTCATGTTGGGAACGCTGGCGATGACATTCGCCTCGTACTCGGTTCCCAAGGCAAGCGACGTAAAGTAGCCGGTAAACGAGGCGACCAGGCAGTAGATGCCCGCGGTGTAGTCGATCTTGCCGATAAAGCACATCTCCATGCCAAAGAAAGCTCCAGCAAGGGGTGAACCGAATACGGCGCCAAAGGCCGACGAGATGCCGGCGAGCATGAGGTCGTGGTGGTCATGCTTTTTGAGGTGGGCGAGGCTCGAGATGTTGCTGGCGATGGTGCCGCCAATCTGCACCGCAGCTCCCTCGCGACCGGCCGACCCGCCCGTTAGGTGCGTGAGCGTGGAGCAGACGAAGGTGAGAACGGCCATGCGCATATGGATGAGGCGTGTGCCCAGAGCGGAGTCGATGACCAGGTTGTTACCGCGTTTGGCGGCAAGGCCGTGGTTTTTGTACACCCATGCGGTGGCAACGCCCACAACGGGAAGCAAGGCGTAGACCCATGCATGGTGCTCGCGATAGTCGGTCGCGATATTCAGCGAGGTCAAAAACGCCCAGGCGGCAACGCCCATGGCGAGCGAGACGATGACGACGAGTGTGAGCAACTTGGCGCTCACGAGTAGGTTGCGGGCGTTGCGGCGCGTGTCGGCGGCCAAGAGATGCTCGGAGCGGGTGAGCTGATGCCTGCCGGCCATGATGACGTCGTTCAGGGAGAAAAAGCCGCCGTCGTCGAGCGACTGAGAATGATCCTGCGCTTCGTTTGCGCTTTCGGGTTTGTCGGTAAAAGTCATACGTTCCTCTTTTGGGTTGTAACACGAGCATTATAAAACGCGGTAAACGCGACGAGCCGGTGGGTTGGTTTTGGTTTTGTTTCGCGGCTTGCGGCCGACAGATGTATTTGCGGGTACAGGCCAAGTCGCGGTCGCGCGTCGAGGGATTATACTGAGAGAAACATAAAGAATCGGCGCTTTTGTTGCGCGCCGCAGCATGCTAGAGGTGTATATGGCTGAGAAACTCATTCCGTTGGAGGACGCGCAGGCGATCGTCTTGTCGCACGTGAATCGCACCGAAGTCGTCGAGATTCCCGTGTGGCAGGCCGCCGGTCTTCCCTTGGCAGAGGATGCGGTGGCCGATATCGACATCTCGCCGTTTGCCAACAGCGCTATGGACGGATATGCCGTGCGCTCGGCGGACTTGGCGCAGGCATCTGGCGAGGCGCCGGTGACGCTCGACGTTATCGGACACGAGGCTGCGGGCCATGTGTTTGAGGGCACAATCGGCGCGGGCAAGACGGTCCGCATCATGACGGGCGCGCCGGTACCCGAAGGTGCCGATGCCGTGGTGAAGTATGAGATCGTCGATGTGCTCGTCGGTGACGGCAACGAGGGTTCGCGTATGAGGTTCTCGGCGCCTGCCAAGGTAGGGGAGAACGTTCGCTCTGCCGCCGAGGAGGCCCATGCCGGCGATGTTGTGATGCACGCCGGCGAGGTCGTGGCTCCGGCGGGCGCCGGCTTGTTGGCGAGCGCCGGGTATGCGAGCGTGAAGGTGCATGCCGCGCCGCGTGTGGGCATTATCTCGCTGGGCACGGAGCTGGTCGCGCCGGGTGAGCTGCCGGCGCGCGGGCAGATTCGCGACTCCAACTCGTCGGCGTTGATGGCCGAAGCGCTCGATGCAGAAGCCGAGCCCGTGTTCTACGGCATTGCGCCCGATGATGAGCAGGCGATTGCCGAGCTGGTGCATCGCGCCGTGCTGGAGTGCGATTTTGTCATTACGAGCGGTGGCGCCTCGGCAGGCGACTACGACTACGTGACGGCGCTCGTCCGGCGCGAGGGCGAGGTGCTGTTCGATCGCATCTCGATGCGTCCGGGCAAGGCCATCACGTTTGGCTTGCTTGGGGGTAAGCCCTACCTGGGACTTTCAGGCAATCCGGCCGCGGCGTATGTAGGCTTTGAGATGCTTGCGCGTCCGGCGATCCGCAAGATGCGCGGCTTTGCCGAGGGTACGCGTCCCGTGCAGCAGGCGACGCTCACGCACGGCGTGAAAAAGCGACAGCATCGCCGCTTCTTCGATCGCGCCACGGTTTTGCGCGACCCCGAGACCGGTGAGCTGTTGGTGACCGAGGCCAAGACGCAGAATTCGGCGCTGCTCGGCACGATGCAGCGGGCTAACTGCCTGTTGCGTGTTGACGAAGGACCGTGCGACCTCAAGGTGGGCGATGTCGTGGACGTTGTTCGCGTCGACCTGCCCGAGGGCGCCGTGTTGTAGGAGGAATGCTATGGAGCTGAAGATATCGATCGTGACGTGCTCGGATACGCGCGATCTTGCCCAGGACGAGGCTGGAGCCGCACTCGAGGAACTTATCGAGGCGCAGGGCTGGACGGTCGCCTCGCATGTGGTCGTGCGCGACGACGTCAGCGAGATCGGTGATGCCATTGTGGAAGCCGCCGATGAGTGCCACGCCAATGTCGTGCTCACCTGCGGCGGCACGGGGCTTTCGATGCGCGATGTGACACCCGAGGCGACGCGTGCCGTCTGCGAGCGCGATGTGCCGGGCATTGCAGAGGCAATCCGTGCGTACTCCATGACCAAGACGCGCCGCGCTATGCTCTCGCGCGCTATTTGCATGCAACGAGGTCATACACTTGTCGTAAACTTTCCCGGTTCTACGAAGGCCGCCCGCGAAAGCTGGGAGGCCATAGCGGACCAGCTGGAGCATGCGGCTCAGATGACAGCGGGCGGCGGACATACCAACTAAGCGGTTTACCTGCGGCGGAGCGACCTGAACGGCTGCTCCGCTTTTTATTTGCGCCCAAGGGGACGGCATTCTGTAGGCATGCCTGAAACTATATTCTCAGAAGAGAATAATTTCTCATAATCATTATTCTCACCGAAGTATAATCTAATTACAGAATAAAGCCCGCGGTGGGGTACCCGGGCATAAGGTCCGAAAGGGTTGAACATGTTCGATATGGTTTCTCGCCGCGGATTCGTCTCGCTTTCTGCTGTCGCCGCTGCTGGCCTTGGGCTTGCCGGCTGCTCCGGCAACAAGGAGCCCGAGGCGACCGGCTCCGATGCCGGCTCCGCCAAGGCCTCTTCCAAGAAGGAAACCGTCGAGCTGCAGGTCTTTGCTGCCAACTCGCTCGAGAAGGCTCTGCCCGAGGTTCAGAAGCTCTACACCGAGCAGACCGGTACCACCTTTGCCGACACGCAGTTTAAGGCGTCCGGCGACCTCGTTGAGCAGATGCGCGCCGGTGCCACGGTCGACGTGCTCATCACCGCTTCCAAGGGCACCATGGATGACGCTGAGACCGTCGAGCTCGTCGATGCCGACACGCGTGAGGATATGTTCGTCAACGATCTTGTGATCATTCGCGCTGAGGGCTCCGACACCAAGATCGAGGCCATCGCCGACGTCGCGAACCTGGACGGCAAGATCGCCATCGGCGACGCCAAGACCGTCCCCGCCGGCAAGTACGCCAACCAGGCGTTGGCTTCCGTGGGCCTCTACACCGGCACCGAAGGCGACGACGGCGAGTGTGCTCCCGAGATCGCCGACAAGGTCGCACTGGCCGACAAAGTTGGTACCGCTGCCGCCTATGTGTCCACAGGCGACTGCGTGGCCGGTTTTGTCTACAGCTCCGATATCTTCCGCTACGACGGCATCGAGGAGGCGTTCGTGTGTCCCGAGGACTCGCACAAGCCCATCGTGTATCCGGGCGCCGTTGCCGAGAGCTCCGAACATGCCGACGAGGCTAAGGCGTTCATCGACTTTTGCCTGTCCAACAAGAAGGCTCAGAAGATTTGGGCTAAGTACGGCTTTGAGCTTTCCGCGTAGTGCGGCTTGGCGCGATAATTCCATCGTTTTGTGTTTCACTCCGTCCTTGTATTCGCTTGGAGCTTTTCGTGCTTAATAGATTCCGCATGCTTGTCGCCTGTGCTTTGACCTTCGCGCTTTGCTGGGTGCCGGGATTTGCGTTTGCTGGGGACGCTGAGGACGGGGCCCAGGTTGCTGCGACCGCTCACGGGCTTTCCTATGGGATCGAGGGTTTTGAGCGGTTGGCCAAGGGGACCGCTCGTGCCATGGAGGGCCAGCCTGAGGGCTTCCGGTTTCCCGTTGACGAGGACGTGGACCTTGTAGTGGTGCCTGCTGCCGATCGCGTTGTGGTGTGGATATCGCCCAAGGCGGTCGAGAAGTTTGGATTGGATCCGCAGGACAACGAGTGCGTATCGGGTCTCAAGGCCCTCGTCTGCGAGCTCGACAGCGCAAACTCCATGGGAGGTGCGCAGCTAGGGGACGTTGATCTTCCTTGGTATGTCACGGCGGAAACAACGTTTGATGCCGGCGGGTATACCTATGGCTTTGATGTGCGTGGTGCGGATGGGGACCGCTATGTGGTGATTGCATCGGCTTCGGGTGATGCCAAGGGCGGCGCGCGTTGGCTTGATAGCGCTCAAATGGTAGAAGCATCGTCTGTCGTATTGCAGGATGAGCAGGGGCCCTTGACCTCTCTGGCCTCCTTTTTAGGCGGCATCGACTACCGCCCGTTTTGGGTGTCCATTAAAACGAGCGGCCTTGCCCTGCTGATCTCCTTTGCGCTGGGCTTGTTTGCCGCGTGGAAGACTATGGGTACCTCGAGTCGCATCAAGGGCCTGCTCGATTCGGTCTTTACGATTCCGATGGTGCTGCCGCCCACGGTCTGCGGCTTTCTGCTCCTCATGCTGTTTGGCCGCTCGACCGGGGTGGGCCAGTGGCTCATCGCGCACGGCATCTCGATTGTCTTTACCTGGCCCGCGGCGGTCATTTCGGCCGTCGTTGTGTCGTTTCCGCTGGTCTACCGCACGGCGCTCGGAGCCTTTGAGAACCTTGACACGCAGATGCTCGATGCCGCGCGAACCCTGGGATGGTCCGAGCGTCGCATCTTTACCAAGCTTATGATGCCGCTTGGCTGGCCCTCGATTGCCGCTGGCGCGGTGCTTGCCTTTGCCCGCGCGATGGGCGAGTTTGGCTGCACCCTGTTCTTTGCAGGCAACTATGCCGGCATTACGCAGACCATTCCCATTGCGATTTACTTTGAGTGGATGGGCGGCAACACGTCGGTGGCCCTCTTTTGGGTCGTGGTCGTGATCGTGTTTAGTTTCCTGGTAATCCTGTTCATCAACATGTACACGGCGCATTCGCAAAAGTATCGCGAGCGGGGCCTTTCCCGTGCGGAGCGCAAACAGGCCAAAGAGCTTGCCGGACAGGGCGATTCGCTCGATCCGGTGGGCGGCGACGCCTTGCGTATCGATCGCGAGGCGTTGGCCGAGCTCATGCGCGATGACGCCGTCTCGAAGGGAGGGCGATAGGCCATGTCGCTTGTTCTGGATATCAAAAAGCGCTATCCGGGGTTCACCCTTGACATCCAACTCGAAGCCGGCGAGGAGCGCGTTGGCTTGCTCGGCGCCTCCGGATGCGGCAAGAGCTGCACCTTGCGCTGCATTGCCGGTGTGGAGACGCCCGACGAGGGCAAGATCGTCGTCAACGGCGTAACCTTCTTTGACTCGGACGCGGGCATCAATCTGTCGCCTCAGGAGCGCAAGTGTGCCCTGCTGTTCCAAAACTATCAGCTGTTTCCCAATATGACGGTAGCCGATAACGTATGCGCCGGCGTTAAGGATGCGGGCGACGCCGCCGCGAGCAAAAAGCTCGCCGAGCGTTATCTGGGCATTTTCGGTCTGGCCGATTTTGCCGACCGCTACCCCGCGCGCCTCTCGGGCGGTCAGCAGCAACGCGTGGCACTTGCGCGCATGGTGGCGGCGCATCCGGGCATCTTTATGTTCGATGAGCCCATGAGCGCGCTCGATTCCTATCTTAAGAGCGCCCTTGAGCAGAACATGCTCGATCTGTTCGACGTATGCAACCGCACCGTGCTCTACGTGAGCCACGATATTGACGAGGCATGCCGCCTGTGCGAGCGCATTTGCGTGATGCATAACGGGCATATCGAGGAGATCGGCTCCGCCGAGGACGTGGTCCGCCGGCCGCAAACCTTGGCCGCGCTGCACCTGACGGGTTGCAAGAATACGAGCCGCGCGCGCAAGATCGGGCTTCAGGAAGTTGAAGCCCTGGACTGGGGCATGACCTTCAACGTGGGCCGTGAGGTTCCCGATAACGTGGCGTACCTGGGTATTCGTGCGAGCTACTTCCATGTGGACAACCGTGCTGAGCGGGGCCGCAACAGCTACGACCTGCATGTGGCCCGCGTGAGCGATTCACGTTTTGAGCGCCTGGTGCTGCTGGACGTGCCGCGCGCCGACGCGCAGACGCGCCTGCAGTGGAAGGTCAACAAAGTGCGCATGCCTGTCGACGAGCTGCCGCAAGCAGGCGAGACGCTGCGCATGCATTTTGATGCCAGCAGGATCCATTTGGTTTGTCGATAGCGCCGGGTAATGCCGTCGGGGAATATAAGCCTCGGCGGCTTTGTTTTTGCCGTTCGCCGAATGAGGAATGACAAACTCTTATTAATCA
Organism: uncultured Collinsella sp.; assembly: GCA_900546115.1. Lineage (GTDB taxonomy): Bacteria > Actinomycetota > Coriobacteriia > Coriobacteriales > Coriobacteriaceae > Collinsella. Next base: position 42,168 of record URBQ01000017.1, on the reverse strand, counting down.
AGATAATTATTTATTAAACGACGGCACACGACGCTGCCGTACGAATGTCAACGGTGTTCGCATGGTCGATGACCGTTGGTATAGTTGACCTCAACTTGTAAAGGCGGGTGCGCACATGCCGCAGACGACATACATTCGCCGCGTTGCCGCGCGTGCCCTATATATGGCTCGGAGCCGCATATGAGCAGGTATGTTCACGGCTCCGGGAGAGACGACGCACAACTAAATAATCGACCGCAAAGCAGGTTCCCTAAAATTCCGGGTTTGAGCACGGTCGGGCAATCGCCGTCCGTCGTGCATCGATACCGCTGTTATCCGTTTTTTGTTCGAGAGGGGAACCGTTATGGCTGAAGAATTTGATTTCCATCCGATGTGGGAGAGCCTCGGCATGAATCTTGCCGACCACGACATGCTGCTGGGCGCCGTGGGCCAGATGTACGGCGATATGTTCCTGACGCAGAACAATCGCCCCAAGTCCACGTCCTACCTGAATTTTGTCGCCACCAACATCCACAGCGGCCGTATTAAGGAGATGCTCGACAAGAAGGAGGCCGGCGAGGCCACCAAGATCGTGGGCAGCTTCTGCGTCTACGTGCCCGAGGAGATTGTGCTCGCCTGCGACGGTATCCCCGTGGGTCTGTGCTCGGGTGCCGATTGGGCGACCGACAAGGTCGAGGAGCACTTGCCGCGCAACACTTGTCCGCTCATCAAGAGCTTTGCCGGCTTTAAGCTGGGCGAGGTCTGCCCCTACATTGAGTCGAGTGACTTGGTGGTAGGCGAGAACACCTGCGACGGCAAGAAGAAAGCCTACGAGTTCTTTGCCACGCAAAAGAACATGTACGTCATGGATATTCCCAACGTACACGACGAGTCGACGCTTGTGACCTGGAAGGCCGAGGTCAAGAAGCTCGCCGCCAAGATCGAGGAAGAGTGCGGCGTCACGATTACGCCTGAGCGTCTGAAAGCCGCCATCCACGCCGTCAATGAGAAGCGCCGTGCCCTGCAGCGCCTCGCTGCCACGCGCGCTGCCGACCCAGCGCCCATTAGCGGTCTCGACAGCCTGCTGACCGTTCAGGCCGCCTTTATGGACGACACGCCGCGTCTGACCGGAGCCATCAACGATATGGCGGCTGAGTGCGAGCAGCGTGTCGAGGCCGGCGAGGGCGTGGCGCCCAAGGGGACCAAGCGCATCCTGTACACCGGCACGCCCATGGCCGTGCCCAACTGGAAGCTGTTCAACCTCATCGAGAAGGCCGGCGGCGTTGTGGTAGGCGAGGAGTCCTGCACGGGTTCGCGCTATTACAAGGACCTGGTCGACGAGTCCGGTGAGACGGTTGACGAGATGCTCGATGCCATCGCCGAGCGCTACTTTAAGATCAACTGCGCCGTCTTTACGCCCAACGACCAGCGTATGAAGGACATTGTCCAGATGGCCAAGGACCTGCACGCCGACGGCATCGTCGACGTGGCCCTGCAGTTCTGCACGCTCTACGAGATGGAGTCGTTTGCCGTGGAGAAGGCCGCCGAGGAGGCAGGCATTCCATTTATGCACATCACGACCGACTACGCCGGCGAGGATGCAGGCCAACTGCAAACCAGGATTGAGGCTTTCTTGGAAACCATTTAGGACTATTCGTCCCGGCGGCTTCCCCAGGCACCCGATCTTGCTGTTCAAACCGTCGCTTGCGTACCAAAGTACGCGGCGCTTCTCTTTTACGGCAACCTCGGGCTCCTGGGAAAGCCGTTTCCTTGGTTGGTTAAAAGGTTTGTTAAGGAGTTATATGTCGGAAAATACTGAGCAGCCGTTGCCGCGCACGTTTGAGGAGTTCAACGAGCAGCGCAAGGCGGCGTTTATTCGCGTCAAGGATTATAAGCAGGCGGGTAATCGCCTGGTCGGCTTTTTGTGCAGCTATACGCCGCTCGAGATTATCGATGCCGCGGGCGCCTCGAGCGTGGCGCTGTGCGGCACGTCCGACGAGGTGATTCCCGAGGCCGAGAAGGTGCTGCCGGCAAACCTCTGCCCGCTCATCAAGTCGACCTACGGCTTTGCCTACTCGCAAAAGTGCCCGTTTACGTACTTTAGCGACATGATCATCGGCGAGACCACCTGCGACGGCAAGAAGAAGATGTACGAGCTACTCAACGAGCTCAAGCGCACGCACATTCTGCATCTTCCGCAGGGTCGCGATCGCGCTTACGAGCGTGAAGGCTGGTACGAGGAGTGTCGCCTGCTCAAGGAGGAGCTCGAGGGCTTCTACGGCATTACGATTACCGACGATGACCTGCGCGCTGCCGTCCGTCGTCGCAACCGCTTGCGTGCGGCCCAGCTCGAGATGTTTGCGCTGCAGGCCAACCAACCGGCGGCCATGAGCGGCGTCGACCTGATGAGCACCATGTTTGCCGGTACGTTCAGCTTTGATATCGTGGCCTATACGGAGCAGCTGGAGCAAAAGGTCGCCAAGCTGCGCGAGGCCTACGAGGCCGGCGAGCGCCCGGTTGCGGCGGATGCCAAGCGCATTCTGATCACCGGCTGCCCGGTGGGAGGCGTGATCAACAAGATAGGCCGTACTATCGAGTCCAACGGCGGTGTGGTCGTGTGCATGGACGACTGCTCGGGCGAGCGCACGGCCGCCATGATGATCGACCCGGAGGCTCCCGATATCCTGCGCGCCATCGCCGACCGCTACCTTGACATCAACTGCTCGGTCATGACGCCCAATGACGGTCGTATGGAAAACACGCTGGCCATGTGCGAGAAGTATCATGTCGATGGCGTGGTAGAGAGCGTGCTGCAGGCATGCCACACCTTTAACGTGGAGAGTGCGCGCATGCAGGAGGCCGTCGAGGGTGCGGGTATTCCGTATATGAAGATCGAGACCGACTACAGCAACGGCGACATGGGCCAGATCGAGACCCGCATCGCCGCCTTCATCGAAACCCTCTAGCTTCCTCAGGCACCGGATCTTGCCCCTCAAACCGTCGCTTGCGTACCAAAGTACGCCGCGCTCCTCTTTCGGGGCAACCTCCGGCACCTGAGAAACCTAGAGCTAAGGCGCCTGAACGCGCCGCTGTCTTTGATGTTTGGATTAGGAGAGAGCCATGATAGGGATCGGGGTCGATATCGGGTCTACGGCGGCTAAGGCTGCTGTGGTCGATGGTGAGGGTTCGGTGGCGTGGACGTGCGTGCAGCCAACCGGGTTCTCCTCGGTCGATGCCGCCGATAGGTTGCGCGAGGCGCTCGCGGCGGCGGGCTTTGACGTTGCATCCGATTCTGCGCGTGTGGTGGCCACGGGTTACGGGCGCGTGGCTGTGCCATACGCCCACAAGGTTGTGACCGAGATTACCTGCCACGGCGCCGGTGCCGTGCGTCTGTTTGGCGATCGCGGCACGGTGATTGACGTGGGCGGCCAGGACACCAAGGTCATTCAGCTTAAAAATGGCCGCGTGGCCAAGTTTGCCATGAACGACAAGTGCGCTGCCGGCACGGGGCGCTTTTTGGAGATCATGGCCGACCGCCTAGGTATTTCTCAACAGCAGATGGCCGACCTGGCGCGTTCCGGCGAGCCTACCAAGATTTCCAGCATGTGCACGGTGTTTGCCGAAAGTGAGGTCATTAGCCTGATCGGTCGCGGTGAGCCGCGCGAGAACATCGCACGTGGCGTGATCGACAGCGTGGTCTCGCGCGTGGCGACCATGGCCGGGCAGGCCGCGGGCGCCCCGTACTACCTGACCGGTGGCCTGTGCGAGAACGCCTTCGTGGTGGAGCGGTTGGGCGAGCTGCTGGGGTCGCCGGTGACCACCTCGCCCCAGGCTCGCTTTGCCGGTGCCATCGGCGCGGCGATTCGCGCACAGGCGCTCGATTAATGCATCGGCCGTGGGCCTGCATTCATGCGTATACTGGGAGGAAATGATTGACCGATGAGAGGAGGTATCGATGGCTGACGATCAGATTAAGCTCACGTCTATGACTGCCGCGAGCGGTTGAGCCGCTAAGTTGGCTCCTGGAGCCCTCGCCCAGGTCCTGGGCGACTTACCCAATGTGCATAACGACAACCTGCTCGTGGGGTTCGATACCTCCGACGATGCTAGTGTTTTTCGTGTTGGCGAAAACCTGGGCCTCGTGCAGTCCGTCGACTTCTTCCCGCCGATGGTCGACGACCCGTTCCTGTTTGGTCAGATCGCGGCGGCCAACTCGCTGTCGGACATTTATGCCATGGGTGGACGACCGAGCCATGCCATGAACCTGCTGTGCATTCCCAGTTGCCTGGGCGTCGAGGTCGCAGGTGAGATTCTGGCGGGTGGCGCCGATAAGTGCGTCGAGGCGGGTTGCTCCATCGCGGGCGGCCATACCATCAACGACGACGAGCCCAAGTACGGCCTGTCCGTGAGCGGCTTTGTCTCGCTCGACCGCATGCTCGCCAACAGCGGCGCGCGCGCTGGCGATGTCCTGCTGCTGACCAAGGCGATCGGCTCTGGCATCATCACCACGGCCATTAAGGGCGAGCTCATCGAGCAGGACGAGGCCGCAGCCATGTTCGACTCGATGCGCACCCTCAACGAGGCCCCGATTCGTCTGGCCGAGGGCCTCGAGCTTCACGGCTGCACCGATGTCACGGGCTTTGGCCTGATCGGGCACGCGTGCGAGATAGCCGAGGGCTCAGGTGTGCAGATTGAGCTTGTGTCGGGGGCGGTGCCGCTCTTTGACCAGGTGCTCAATATGGCGCGTCTGGGCATTATCCCTGCCGGCGCCTACCGCAACCAGGATTTCTTTGGCCCGCGCGTGGCGGCCGACGATGACCTGGAGCCGGGAATGCTGGATGCGCTGTACGATCCGCAGACCTCGGGCGGCCTGCTCATCGCAGCGCCTGCTGCCGATGTGGATGAGCTCGCCCGCCGCCTGCATGCCGAAGGTCGCGTTGCCGCCACAATCGGCCGCGTGTGCGAGGCGGTGCCGGGTGGTCCTGCCGTTCACGTTGTGCATTAAGGAAAACCGTTTATGCGACCGTCTACTGTTCTGGGCGGTCCCTTTTGAAAGGATTTGCTATGTCTACCAAAATTGAAGTCAATGCCATGGGCGATGCCTGCCCGCTGCCCGTCGTCAAGACGCTCAAAGCTCTGAAGCAGCTTGATGGCGAGGGTGCTGTGGTGACCTCGGTCGACAACGAGACGGCCGTCAAGAACATCTCCAAGATGGCACAGGAAAAGGGCTGCACGGCCTCGGTCGAGAAGGTCGCCGATGCCGAGTGGCACGTGATCGTGGCGACCGCCGGCGCCGTTGCCGTGGCCGATCCTGAGCAGGACGGCGCCGCTTTCTGCGACGCCAGCGCCGGCAAGGGCAAGCTGGTCGTGGCCGTCTACACCGATTGCATGGGTCGCGGCGACGATGAGCTGGGCCACAAGCTCATGAAGGCCTTTATCTTTGCCGTGACGCAGCAGGAGGAGCTGCCCGCCACGATGCTCTTCTACAACGGCGGCGCCAAACTCACCGTCGAGGGGTCGCCGGTGCTTGACGACCTCAAGGGCCTGGCCGAGCAGGGTGTCGAGATCCTTACCTGCGGCACCTGCCTCGACCACTTTGGCATTAAGGACCAGCTTGCCGTGGGCGATGTCACGAACATGTACGTGATCGTCGAAAAGATGGAGCAGGCCGGCCGCGTCGTGCGTCCGTAGCGCCTGGGTGGGATTGCCATGAGAGAAAAGCGCCCGGCGCTTGTCATCACGTTTCCCACCACGGCGGCCGCCATGGGCTGCGAGTCTCTGTGCCGTGAGCGTGGCCTTCCCGGGCGAACGATTCCCGTACCCGGAGAGGTTGCTGCCGGCTGCGGCCTGGCATGGAAAGCCCTGCCTGAAAATGAACCACTGCTGCGAAGCGAGCTTGCCGCGGCGGACGTTCCCACCGAGGGCTTTACTGTGATCGATATGTGGGAGGTCGTGCGATGATCTACCTGGATAACGCGGCGACGACCATGCACAAACCTCAGGCGGTCATCGATGCCGTGGTGCAGGCGATGTGCTCGCTCGGCAATGCTGGGCGAGGCGCCACGTCGGGTGCGCTCGACGCGGCGCGCACCATCCACAGCTGCCGCACCAAGCTTGCGCGCTTGCTGGGCTGCCCGCGGGTGGACCATATTTGTTTTACGCCCAACTCCACGGCGGCGCTCAACACCGCCATCAACGGCGTGGTGCGCCCCGGCGATCGTGTGGTCACGACGGTGCTCGAACACAACTCCGTGCTGCGTCCGCTCAACCGCCTGGCGGCAGAGCAGGGCGTGACTGTTGAGCATGCGGGCTGCGACGCGAACGGCGTGCTCGACTACGACGAGCTCGAGCAGCTGGTCACGCCGGGCACGCGTGCCGTGGTGGTGACACACGCCTCCAATGTGACCGGCAACGCGGTCGACATTGCACGCGTGGCTGCCATGGCCCATGCGGCCGGCGCGCTTGTGATCGTCGATGCCTCGCAGTCTGCCGGCACGGCGCATATCGATATGCAGGTCATGGGGCTCGACGTGGTGTGCTTTACCGGCCACAAGGGGCTCATGGGCCCGCAGGGGACCGGTGGCCTAGCCGTGGCGGAAGGCATTGACGTGGCTCCTTGGGCCATGGGTGGCACGGGCGTGCGCAGCTTCGATGCGCTGCAGCCGCAAGAGTGGCCCACGCGTCTTGAGGCGGGCACGCTCAACGGTCACGGTATCGCCGGCCTTTCCGCCGGCCTCGACGTTATCGAGGCCCAGGGCGGGGTAGAGGCGATTGCGGCACGCGAACGTGCGCTTGCCGAGCGCTTCCTCGTCGGCGTTCGCGACATTCCCGGCATTGCGCTCTACGGTGCGTTTGACCAGCCCGTGCGCTCGGCGATCGTTTCGCTTAACGTGGGCGATATCGATTCGGCCGAGGTCTCGGACGCGCTCATGCAAGGGTGGGGGATTGCGACGCGCCCCGGCGCCCACTGCGCTCCGCTCATGCACCGCGCACTGGGGACCGAGCGCCAGGGTGTCGTTCGCTTCTCGTTTGGGTATTTCAACACGGACGAGGAAGTCGACACCGCGATTGACGCTCTGCACGATTTAGCCTGCTAAAGCGTATATACTTGCGGGACGGGTCTTTTGCCCGTCCCGTTTTGTTTCGACCCGAAAGGTGGTCCTATGGCATCATCCGCCCCGCGCGGTCTGCGCTCCGACCATGTCCTCACCGTCGGCATCGCCCTGTTCTCGATGCTCTTTGGCGCCGGCAACCTCATTATTCCGCCGCTGCTGGCGCTGCAGGCGGGCTCTGCCACGCCGCTCGCCATGCTCGGCTTTCTGATTGCCGCCATCGGCCTTCCCGTCATGGGCTTTATTGCCGTGGCACTTGCCGGAACGGCGCGCGAGCTTGCCGGTCGTGTGCACCCCAAGTTTGGCGAGTTTTTTGTCGCGGCGGTGTATCTGGCTATCGGTCCGTGTCTGGCCATTCCGCGCACGAGCTCCACGGCCTTCGAGATGCTGGTGCCGCTGCTGCCCGAGGGTGTCTCGCTCGGCACGGCCCGCCTGGTGTTTGCCGTCGCCTTCTTTGCCGTCGCCTTTGTGCTCACGCTGCGCCCGGGTGTCATTACGCGCGTGCTCGGCCGCATTACGGGCCCCGCGCTCATCGCCCTTATCGTATTGGTCGTGGGCGCTGCCGTGGTCTCGCCGCTGGGTTCCGCTGCCGCGCCGCAGGCTCCTTACGATGCCGGTGCCGCCGTGCAGGGCTTTTTGACCGGCTATCAGACCATGGACCTGCTCGCGTCGCTCGCCTTTGGCATCATCATCGCCGAGACCATCCACGAGCTGGGCGTTACCGACGACAAGCGCGTGGCCTTCGAGATTTCGCGCTCCGGCGTGATCGCTGGTGTGCTCATGGCCATCATCTACTGCGGTCTGGCGCTTGCCGGCACGCAGCTGAGCACCGTGATGCCCGATGCCACCAACGGAGCCGCCATCCTCGCCCGCTCGGCCTCCATGCACTTTGGCCTTGCCGGCACGGTCGTGGTCTTTGCGATCTTCTTCCTCGCCTGCATGAACGTATGCATCGGCCTCATCAGCTGCTGCTCGCGTTACTTCTGCGAGACGTATGTGGTCGAAGGGGGAGCAGAGGCTTCCGAGGAGGCCATGCGCCGTCCCTTTGCGATACTCGCCTTTGTGTTCGCGGCGTTTTCGTGCGTGCTCTCAAACGTGGGCCTCGACGTGATCCTCATGTTCTCGGTGCCCATGCTCAACGCCCTGTACCCTGTTGCAATTGTTCTGGTGCTTATGGGCCTAGTGCACGGTTTTTGCGACGCGCATCCGCAGGTGTGGGTCTGGGTCGGCGGCGTTGTCGCGGTGCAGAGCGTGATCACCTCGATCCGCGACGCGTTCTTTGCAGGCGTGTGGCTGCCGTTCGATGCGCTGCCGCTGGCCGACATTGGAGCCGCATGGGCGCCGGTTGCCGTGGTGGCGTTTGTGATTGGCCTGCTCCACAGCCGGTTTGTCGCACATTCGAGGAGCTAGGGTATCGTCGCTTGCACAGGCGGGGAGTCTCCCCTATAATTTCCTTCGCTTTGGGACACGCAAGGTTTAGACCTTAGCTGCTCAACACCTTCGGGACGTGGCGCAGTTTGGTAGCGCGCCTGCTTTGGGAGCAGGATGTCGCAGGTTCAAATCCTGTCGTCCCGACCATATCTTGCGGGCGTAGTTCAATGGTAGAACCCCAGCCTTCCAAGCTGATGACGCGGGTTCGATTCCCGTCGCCCGCTCCAAGTAATTTGCAGGTCAGAGGTACGTTTACTTCTGACCTGTTTTGTTTTGACCGTCCGACGCGGGGCCTTTGCATTGGCAATGCTCGTCCCTGCTGATTAGGAAAGAAGTGACTGACATGGCAGATTTCAAGGCAGAATATCCCACCCCCGATTGCCTGGCGCCCGCCGCGATCGAGGCCAAGACTGAGGCCGCCGGCGTTACCAAGGCTAACCTGCCGGTCTCGAAGGCCTTTTTGCTCGCTATGTTCGCCGGTGCGTTCATCGCCTTTGGCGGCCTGTTCTTCACGGTCTTTCTGAGCGATGCGTCCCTTGGCTGGGGCGCTCAGCGCTTTGTAGGTGGCCTTGCTTTTTGCCTGGGGCTGGTGCTCGTGCTTATTTGCGGCGCGGAGCTGTTTACCGGCAACTCGCTTATGGTCTGCGCGCTTAAGAGCAACAAGATCACGCTCGTCCAGATGCTCAAGGCTTGGGCTATTGTGTGGATCGGCAATTTTGCCGGCGCCCTGTTCGTTGTCTTTTTGATTTACATGGCAGCTATTTACAAGCTCAACGGCGAGGCCGTCGCCAACGCCATGGTGAGCGTCGCCGCCGGTAAGGTTACGATCGACGCCGTTACCATCTTCTTCCGCGGCATTCTGTGCAACATCTTTGTCTGCCTGGCCGTATGGATCGGCACTGCCGGCAAGACCGTGGTCGATAAGGTCGTGGGCATTTTGCTGCCCATTGCCGCCTTTGTGGCCTGCGGTTTTGAGCACTGCGTTGCCAACATGTACTTTTTGCCCATGGGTATTTTGATGCACTCCTGCGGCTATGGAGCCGATGTCGCTGGCGCCGATGCCCTCAACGCTGCCGGGTTGGCGCTCAACCTTACGGTCGCCACGCTGGGCAATATCGTGGGTGGCGCCCTGATCGTGGCGCTGGGCTACTGGTTTATCTACGCCAATAAGGAGGCCTAAAGCCACCAAGCCATAACCGACCAAAAAGGGACAGGTTTATTTTGGCAGGTTTTAGACGAGGCGCTTCGACGTCTTGTCACGAGCTGCCATAATGGACCTGTCCCTTTTGCGTGCGCGCCGGTATTTATTTGCCCGATGACGATCGCGGGGGACCAGCTTTTTATTGAACATGTCGAAAGGCTTTTCATGAGCGACTGCGAATCCATGTCTGCCGAGGTGCGCGGCCGCCTGCGTTCCATTCCCGCCGTTCACGAGCTGCTTGCCGAGTGGCCGGTCATGAAGGCTGCTGGCGATGCAGGCGACACGATGGTACGCGAGGCGATTGACGCCGAGCTCGATGCCGAGCGCGCGGCGATTCGCTCCGGCGCCCCTGCAAGGAACAAGCGCGAGCTCGCCTTGGCAATTGAGCAGCGGACCCATCGCCTGTCGCTGCCGACCCTGCGCCCTGCCGTCAACGCGACGGGCGTTGTGATTCACACCAATCTGGGCCGCGCTCCGCTCGCTCCCGCGGCGGTGCAGGCGGTGACCGATGTCGCCCGAGGTTACAGCACGCTTGAGTATGACGTCTCAACCTGCGCTCGCGGGGGCCGCAAAGAGCATGCCGCGCGTCTGCTGCGCACGCTCACGGGGGCGCAGGACGCCCTGGTTGTCAACAACAACGCCGCGGCGGTGCTGCTGGTGCTTGCCGCGCATGCAAGCGGCAAAGAGGTCATCGTGAGCCGTGGCGAGCTTGTCGAGGTGGGCGGCAGCTTCCGCATTCCCGATATCATGGCGGCTTCGGGTGCCAAGCTTGTCGAGGTGGGCTCCACCAACCGCACGCATCTGGATGATTACCGAAGCGCCATTACGCCCAATACGGCGATGATCTTGAAAGTTCATCCTTCTAACTACCGTATCGAGGGTTTCCACGAGGAGGTTTCCGCGGCGGAGCTTTCTGCGCTGGCGCATGAGCACGGGCTGTTACTGTACGAGGACCAGGGCTCGGGCGCTTTGCTTACAGATGAGGTGCTCGTCGATGCTGGGGAGAAGCCCACGTCCGCCTCGCTTTGCGCCGGCGTTGACGTCGTCTCGTGCTCGGGCGACAAGCTGCTCGGCGCCTCGCAAGCGGGCATTATTCTCGGTAGCGCCCAGGTAATCGCCGCCTGTGCCTCGCATCCGCTTATGCGCGCGCTTCGCCCCGGCAAGCTCACGCTCGCGGCGCTCGAGGCCACTTTGCGCCTGTATGTGACCGGATCCGATACAGCGCATCGGGAGATCCCGGTGCTCAACATGCTTTCCGGCGCGCCGGCTCCGCTCGAGCGTCAGGCCAAGCGCCTGCATGACCGCATGCTGCGCAAGCTTCGCGAGTCTCAGTGTGAGGAGGCGGTGGAGCTGCAGGTTGTCGAGGGCGTGTCTGCTCCGGGCGGCGGTTCGCTGCCGACCGTCGAGCTCCCAACTTTTTGCGTTGCCGTCTGTCCCGTCGATGGGCGTCTATCCGCCGATGGCCTAAAGCGCGCTATGGTACAGGAGCCCGATACGCCGGTTGTGACGCGCGTGCGGCACGACCAGGTGCTTTTTGACGTTCGCACGCTTTTGCGCGACACCGACCTTGACCTGTGTGCGTCTGCGTTGGCGGATGCCGTGCGGGCAGGTTTGCGTCGATGACCGCGCGCGAGCTTGTCGAATGTCCCGTTATCGTCGGAACGGCAGGACACGTCGACCACGGAAAGTCGGCCCTTATCGAGGCGCTGACCGGCAAAAATCCCGACCGTCTGGAGGTCGAACGGCGCCGAGGCATGACCACTGAGCTCGGCTTTGGCGAGCTCGAGCTTCCCAGCGGCAAGCTTGTCGGCTTGGTCGACGTACCCGGGCATGCGCACTATCTGCGCGCCATGGTGCAGGGCGCCACCGGCGTGGACGTTGCGTTGCTGGCGGTTTCGGCCGTTGAGGGCGTGATGCCGCAGACCCGCGAGCACGTTCGGGTTCTGGAGCTGTTGGGTGTGACGCGCATGGTCGTCGCACTCACGATGCGCGATTTGGCCGACCACGAGATTGCCGCGCTGGCGGAGCTCGATGTCGAGGCGTTTCTGGACGGGACCGTGTTTGCGGGTGCCTCTATAGTGCCGGTGTCCTCCAAGACGGGCGAGGGCCTGGACGAGCTGCTTACGACGCTCGATAACACGGTTTGTTCGTGCTGGTCGGAGCATCTGGAGGCGACCGCTGGCTCGGGCGCCGCGCCCCGTCTTCCCATCGACCGTTGCTTTAGCATCCGCGGCACCGGAACCGTCGTGACGGGTACGCTGCACGACGGTCCCGTTTCGGTTGGCGATGAGCTCGTTGCGCTGCCGTCGCAAACGCGCTGTCGCGTGCGCGGGGTGCAGGTTCACGGGGATACCCAGTGCGCGGTTCCCGGCCAGCGCGTCGCCCTGAACCTGGTGGGCGATGGCGTGGCGGGCCTCAAGCGCGGCGAGATGCTCGGCGTCGAGGGTCGCGTGGGCCAGACGCTGCGCTTTTTGATGCAACTGACATATGTGGGGCGCGATGGCGTGCGAGCCGGCGTTCTTGCTTCGGGTACACGCGTGCACGTTATGGCGGGCACGGCTGAGGTGCTCGGCCGCATTATGCTTTTAGACGACGAGCCGCCTATTGCGGTCGGCGAGACGCGTGTGGTGCAGGTGCGCCTGGAACGGCCGCTGCCGTTGCGCGCCGGCGATCATGCCGTCATTCTGTCGTATTCGCCGATTTCGCTGCTTGGCGGCGGACGCGTCCTGCTATCGCGTTGTCGCCGCGCGCGGGTCCTGTCGGCGGGGGAGCGCGCGTTGTATGCGGCGCTTGAGTCCGGAGATGTCGCGGACGGCGTACACGCGTGGCTGGCGCTGCAAACGCTGCCTGTTGCTGCTGCCGGTGTTGCCGCAGCGCTCGATCTTGTTACCGGCGAGGTCGAGATCGTTTTGCGTGGGCTTGTGGACCAGGCTGCCGTGTGCGAGCTTGCTGCGGGCGGTGCGGTGCTCTACGCAGATGCCTCGGCTCTCGATGCTGCAATGGATGTGCTGGCTGCGGCCTTGTCCTCCATGCACGCGGCGGCTCCCAAAGAGATCGGCTTTACGTCCGGTGCGGTCGCGCACGCGGCTTGGCCGGGCGCCGGTAACGATGTCGCGATGGCACTTATTGCCGAGGGCTGTGCACGTGGCGTGTGCGCCGTCGACGGTGCCGAGGTGTTCGACCCGCATTCCGCCGCCGCGGCGATACGCGTGGTGCGCGAGGCTGGCCAGCGTATCGTGGCCCTGCTGGATGAGGCCGGTCTTAATGCGCCGACGCTTCCCGAGGTGAGCGAACAGTTGCAGCTCGATCGCGACACCATGACGCGTGTACTGCGCGAGCTTTCGCTCAACCACTCGATCGTTAAGGTCGAGCGCGACGTTGCCTTGTCCGCCGCTGCCGAGGCCCATGCGCGTGAGGTTGTTGCGACGGCTATCGAGGCTGCTGGCGGCGCCGCCACCACGAGTGTGCTGCGCGAAGCCCTGGGCGTGTCGCGCAAACGAACCATTAGCATCTTGGAGCACCTGGATGCCGTGCGCTTTACAGTACTCGACAAGGAGTCCGGCGGTCTGAGATCGCTGCGTTAGCGGTTTCCGCATCGCTCTTTTCGGTTGTGGTCTGTTGGGTTTGGTAAAATACCGCCACGTTTGGGAGCGGATGGGCTCCGGTGGGCCCCGCGGTCTTCAAAACCGTTGTGAGGCGTGCAAAACGTCTTGGATGTGTTCGATTCACATCCGTTCCCGCCAACGCATCTCGCCAAAACCACCACAAAGGTGCCTGTCCCCTTTGTGGTGGTTTCGAAACGTGCGGGAAACAGCTTCGAAACACGCGATTTGCTCGTCAGGCGGTCAAAAAGCTATCTACCTGCATCGTAATCAAAATGAAACATCCGCTCGTTGCCTTATTCGTAACTTTGTAGCAACAGTGCGATATTATCCATACTCGATAAAGCTCACGGCGCATGGGGCGCCGCGAACGACACCTTTCTTTTCCATCAATTGGAGGAAGCATGAGCTACACGCAGAAAGTTCTCGACGAGCTCAAGGCCCGCTATCCCGAGCAGCCTGAGTTCATCCAGGCCGCGACCGAGATCCTCGGCACCATCCAGCCGGCGCTCGACGCCCATCCCGAGTACGAGGAGGCCGCCCTACTGGAGCGCCTCGTCGAGCCCGAGCGCATCGTTATGTTCCGTGTTCCCTGGGTCGACGACCAGGGCAAGGTCCAGGTCAACCGCGGTTACCGCGTCGAGTTCAACTCTGCCATTGGGCCCTACAAGGGCGGCCTGCGCTTTAACCCGACGGTCACCCTGGGTATGCTCAAGTTCCTGGGTCTGGAGCAGATTCTTAAGAACAGCCTGACCACCCTTCCCATGGGCGGCGGCAAGGGCGGCTCCGACTTTGACCCCAAGGGCAAGTCCAACAACGAGATCATGCACTTCTGCCAGTCCTTCATGACCGAGCTCTACCGCCACATCGGCCCCAACACCGACGTTCCCGCCGGCGACCTGGGCGTTGGCGGCCGCGAGGTTGCCTACATGTTCGGTCAGTACAAGCGCCTGACCAACGAGTGGACCGGCGTCCTCACCGGCAAGGGCCTCTCCTTTGGCGGCTCGCTCGCCCGTACCGAGGCCACCGGCTACGGCCTGGTCTACTTTGTGGACGAGTACCTCAAGAGCCGCGGCGAGTCCTTCGGGGGCAAGAACGTCGTCGTTCACGGTTCCGGCAACGTTGCTATCTATGCCGTCCAGAAGGTCTCCCAGCTCGGCGGCAAGGTGCTGGCCTGCTCCGACACCCACGGCTGGGTCGAGGATCCCGACGGCATCGACTACACCGTGCTCGAGCACGTCTACAACAAGAAGCGCTCCGGCCACGACAAGGGCGTTACGCTCGCTATGTACGTCGACGAGAAGCCCAATGCCGTGTGGCACGAGGGCGACGGCCGCGGCGTGTGGCAGCTTCCCTGCGACATCGCGCTGCCCTGCGCTCGCGAGAACACGCTGCTGCTTGAGGACGCCCAGGCGCTCGTCGCCAACGGCTGCAAGGTGGTCGGCGAGGGCGCGAACATGCCCACGACCATCGAGGCCACGACCTACTTCCAGGAGAACGGCGTCGTCTTTATGCCCGGTAAGGCTGCCAACGCCGGCGGCGTGCTCGTGTCCGGCCTGGAGATGAGCCAGAACGCCGAGCACCTGTCCTGGACCTTCGAGGAGGTCGACGGCAAGCTCGAACAGCTCATGCGCGGCATGTTCCACAACGTGGACGACACCGCCAAGGAGTACGGCGAGGAGGGCAACTTTGTCATGGGCGCCAACATCGCCGGCTTCCTGAAGGTCGCCGACGCCATGCTCGCCCAGGGTGTCTGCTAGATTCAGCTCGACATAGCATTGATGAGGCTCCCAGCTATTTCGGCTGGGGGCCTTTTTCTGTGGCGGCGAGGGTCGTGCGTCCTCGTTTGGTACACTAAGAGGTACTGGACAAGTGAAGAGATGGGGGAGAACGTGCTCAAGTTCGGTACCTACGTCCGTGTTGGAAACGCGGCCGAAGCCTATGAGCTCTTGCAGAAGAACCGCAACAACAAGATTGTGGGCGGCGGCATCTGGATGCGCCTGGGATCGCGTCGCGTGGCGACGGCGATTGACCTTTCGGCCTGCGGACTCGATCAGATCGAGGAGACCGAGACCGAGTTTCGCATCGGTGCCATGTGCACCCTGCGCCAGCTCGAGTGCCATGCCGAGCTCAACGCGCTCGTCAACAACGTATTTGAGTTTGCCGTTCACGACATCGTGGGCGTGCAGCTTCGCAATACCGCCACGGTGGGTGGCAGCATCTACGGCCGCTTTGGTTTTTCGGACGTGCTTTCCGCCTTCCTCGCGCTCGATTCCTATGTTGAGCTGACGGGCGCCGGCCGCGTGCCGCTCGCCGAGTTTGTGAACATGGGCTATGTGCGCGACGTGATCGAGCGCGTCGTGGTCGTTAAGCACGATTACCGCGCGAGCTACGAGGCCGTGCGCAAGGCCGCGACCGACTTCCCCTCTCTAAACGTTACCGCCGCCTGGTGGGATAACAGCTGGCATGTCACCGTGGGTGCCCGCCCGCTGCGTGCGACCCTGCTGCAGGGCGAGGCATGCGGCCTCGAGAGCGAACAGCCTTCCGAGGACGAGCTGCGCGCCCTGGCCGCGTCCGTGCGCGCGCTGAGCTATGGCACCAACATGTGGGGCTCGGCCGAGTACCGCCGCCGCATCTCGGCCCCGCTGGCGATTCAGGCCGTGCGCCGCGCCGCCGGCATCGAGCTTTCGGCCGCGCTTGCCCGCGAGCTCGAGGGCGTGCAGATTCCCAAGCACGCCACGGACGAGTATTCCTGCCGCCGCGTGCCCGGCGTCGATTCTAGCGAGGTGCGCTAATGGCTGCCAAACTCATCGATCTTTCCTTTACGCTCAACGGCCGCAAAGTCAAGGTTCAGATTGCCCCCGACACCATGCTCTTTGCGCTGCTGCGCGAGCAGGGCTGCGCGTCGGTGCGCTGTGCCTGCGAGACCACCAACTGCGGCCTGTGCACGGTGTGGCTCGATGGCGACCCGGTGCTGAGCTGCTCGGTTCCCGCCGCCCGTGTTGAGGGCCGCTCGGTCACCACGCTCGAGGGCCTCAAGGCCGAGTCTGAGGCGCTCGCCCGTGCGATGGCTGCCGAAGGCGCTGAGCAGTGCGGTTTTTGCGCCCCCGGCCTCATCATGAACGTGCTGGCGCTCGCCCGCGCCGCCAAGGAGGACCCGAGCCTCGTCGCCACGCGCGAGGAGCTCTCGCGCCAGCTGGCCGGCAACCTCTGCCGCTGCAGCGGCTACGAGAGCCAGCTGCGCGCCATCGTCCGCTTCCTTAACGAGTCCGGCGTGCAGGTGGGCTTTGAGATGCCCGAGCTGCCGGTCAACGACACTAGCTGCGACGGTGTCTCGTACAAGCAGATCACCCATAAGCAGCCTAAGAAGGACTCGAAGGCCCTGCTCGAGGGCCGTCCCGTCTACACGGGCGATATGGTGCCCGCCGGCGCGCTCATCGTTAAGCTCAAGCGCAGCCCGTATGCCCGCGCCAAGATCTGCTCCATCGACACGTCTCGCGCCCTGAAGGTGCCGGGCGTCGTGGGAGTCTACACCTATGAGGACGTGCCCAAGCGCCGCTTTACCATCGCCGGTCAGAGCTATCCGCAGCCGAGTCCCTACGACCGCTTGATCCTCGAGAACCTCGTCCGTTACCAAAACGAAGAGGTGGCGATCGTCGCCGCCGAGACCGAGGAGGCCGCAGACAAGGCGCTCAAGCTCATCAAGGTCGACTACGAGGTGCTCGAGCCCCTGCTCGACTTTACCCAGGCGCTCGATAACGACATCGTGGTCCACCCCGAGGGCGACGTGACCTTTATGTTCCCGCAGGGCGGCGATGTCCCGCGCAACCTGGTGTGCAGCGGTACCAGCGATTTTGGCGACCTTGACGAGGCCTTCGCCCAGAGCGACATCGTCTTTGAGCGCACCTACACCAGCCAGGCCACGCAGACCGCGCCCATGGAGACCTTCCGTGCCTTCGCGACGACTGACGCATTCGGACGCATCTCGGTGACCACCTCTACGCAGGTGCCCTTCCACGTGCGCCGCATGGTCGCGCAGTCGCTCGACATTCCGCAGTCGCAGGTGCAGGTCATTAAGCCGCGCATCGGCGGTGGCTTTGGCTCCAAGCAGACGGGCTGCTGCGAGATCTTCGTTGCGTTTGTGACGCAGCAGACCGGCCGTCCGAGCTACTGCTGCTACACCCGTGAGGAGACCATCACTGCGGGCAACTCGCGCCACCAGATGCAGATGACCGTTAAGCTGGGCGCCATGAACGACGGCACCATCACGGCCATCGACCTGCACACGCTGTCCAACGCCGGCGCCTATGGCGAGCACGCCACCACGACGATCGGCCTTTCGGGCCACAAGAGCCTGCCCATCTACAACCACGTGAAGGCGAGCCGCTTTAGCTGGGACGCCGTCTACACCAATACCAACCGTGGCGGTGCGTATCGTGGCTACGGTGCCACCCAGGGCCAGTTTGCCGTGGAGAGCGCCGTCAACGAGCTCGCCGACATGCTGCACATGGACCCCGCCGACCTGCGCCTTAAGAACATCGTGCGCGAGGGCGAGATCATGCCGCAGTACTACAACGAGAGGCTCAACGCCTGCGCGCTCGACCGCTGCCTGCTGCGCGCGATGGATATGATCGGTTGGCGCGATAAGCCGCTGGCCGTCGATCTGGGCGACCGCGTGCGCGCCCTGGGCTGCGCGCTCACCATGCAGGGCTCGGGCATTTCCAACGTGGACATCGCCGGCATCGACATGCGCCTGGAAGAGGACGGCTTCATTACCATCGGCACCGGCGCCACCGATAACGGCATGGGCGTCGACACGATCCTGGCGCAGATTGCCGCCGAGGAGCTGGGCGTGGAGAGCTCGCTGATCGTGGTGCGCGGCGTGGACACCGACGTGTCGCCGTTCGACGCCGGCTCGTACGCGAGCTCTGGTACCTACGTGACGGGCCTTGCCGCCAAGAACGCCGCGACCGAGCTGCGCGAGAAGATTTGCGCCAAGGCCGCTCAGATGTGGGACGTTGACGCCGCCGACGTGGTCTTCGACGGCCAGTACGTGCGCCTGTCCGACGAGCGTGCCGCTCGTGAGCAGAACCGCTACCTCACGCTGCGCGAATTTGCCAACCTATGCGTCAAGAACATCGCGGGCGGCGACGCGCTGACCTCGCACGCCTCTGCCTGCCTGCCCGTTTCGCCCCCGCCGTTTATGGCCGGCATTGCCGAGGTCGAGGTCGACAAGGCCACCGGCAAGGTGACCGTGGTGGACTACGCGGCGGCCGTCGACTGCGGCACCGTGATCAACGAGGCGCTCGCGCGCGTCCAGGCCGAGGGCGGCATTGCCCAGGGTATCGGTCATGCGCTCTACGAGATCGTCGAGCACGACGACCGTGGCCGCCTGCGCACCGGCAACTTTATGAGCTACAAGCTGCCCACGCGCCTGGATATCGGCAGCATTCGCGTGGCCTTTGAGCCGAGCTACGAGCCGACGGGTCCGTTTGGCGCCAAGTCGATCGGCGAGGTCGTCATCAACACGCCGCTCGCCGCCGTGGCCTCGGCCGTCGCACACGCCACCGGCCACCAGGTGCGCTGGCTGCCCATCACACCGGAGAAGGCTCTGCTGGGGGAGTAGCGGGTCATCTAACAAGTCGTAGTTGGCGGGACGGGACAACTCGCCCCGCCTTTTGCACTCGTGGTGAGGTCGTGAGCCTGTAAAAGGTGTGCGTGCGCTTGTCGTTCGTATCTGCTATCATTCCTAGTCTGTGCGCTCATGCGGGCGTGGCGGAATTGGTAGACGCGCCAGATTTAGGTTCTGGTGGGATTCCCGTGAAGGTTCGAGTCCTTTCGCCCGCACCAACGCATCTGCGTCGGCTCTGGCCGTCGCGACACTTTGTTGCATAAAGGTACCAGCACCTCAGATAAGCTGGGCAGTATGAGGAGGAACGTGTTGAACATCACCGCTTCTGACGTCAAGGACGCCAAGCTCACCGCTACGGTCACCATCCCGGCCGCCGACGTCGACGCCGCGATCAAGAAGGCCTACAAGGACACCGCCAAGAAGTACCGCTTCCCGGGCTTCCGTGCCGGTAAGGCTCCCCGTCCGGTCATCGACTCCGCTCTTGGCGCCGAGGCTACCCTCGCTCAGGCCACCAACGACCTGATCGCCGCCAACGAGCCCGCCGTCCTCAACGAGCTGGACATCGTCCCCACCAAGAACGGTGACTACAAGGAGCTCGACCTCGCCAAGGATCACGAGGACTACACCTACACCGTCGAGTTCTCTCTGCGTCCTGCTGCTGAGCTCTCCTCCTTCCACGCTGTCGAGATCGAGATGCCCCCTGCGGAGGTCACCGAGTCCGAGATCAACAACCAGGTCGAGATGCTCCTCAACTACCGTGCCACCTTCGAGGACGTCGAGGGTCGCGCCGTCGAGGCTGACGACTATGTGACCGTCGACCTCAAGGCCGTCGAGAACGCCGACAACTTTGCCGCCGAGGGTCGCATGCTCATCGCCGGTAGCGACAGCAACCCCAAGGAGTTCAACGAGGCCCTGATCGGCGCTAACGTTGACGACGTCAAGACCGTCACCTGGACCGACGAGGTCGAGGAGGGCGAGGAGGCCGAGACCCACACCGTCGAGGTCACCGTCAAGGGCATCAAGGTCCGCAACACCCCCGAGCTCACCGACGAGCTTGTCAAGTCCGACTTCGGCTTCGACAGCATCGACGCCATGCGCGACGCCATCAAGATCGAGATCGAGCAGGACAAGGCTTCCCGCCTGCCGGCCGAGAAGGAGAACCGTTGCGTCTCCGCTCTCGCCGAGCGTCTGCAGCTCGACGAGATGGACGCCGACTACGAGCAGTCCGTCTTTGAGGAGCTTGGCCAGAACTTCCTGTCCAACCTCGCTGCCCGCGGCATGACGCTGGACACCTGGCTGCCCGCTTCCGGCCTGACCATGGAGCAGTTCATCGGCGACCTGCATAAGCAGGCCAACGACGTTGCCCGTGAGTCCCTGGCTCTGGACGCCCTCGCCCGTGAGCTCAAGATTGAGGTCACCGAGGACGACATCAACGCCGAGTTCGAGAAGGCCGGCGTCAAGGACGTCGAGGCTTCCAAGGCCGAGTTCATCGCCGATGGCCGCATGCCTGCCGTCCGTGAGTCCATCCGTCGCTCCAAGGCCGTCGATCACCTGGTCGAGAACGCCAAGGTGACCGAGGTCGACGAGACCGCCAAGGACGCCGAGTAATTCTCGCCACCTTGTCCACGAGCGCATGCATGCGCCCGTGATGGGGTAAAGTTATAAGCCGGTTATCCGGTTGCTTCGTACGGTGCCAGCCAATGCATAGCATGCGGGCACCGTACGTTTATCTAGAACCAATTTGGTCCGCAAGAGAGAAATGGAGATGCGTATGATCGCTAAGTTCGATTCCGCCCTCGTGCCATACGTTATCGAGCAGACGCCGCGCGGCGAGCGCAGCTACGATATCTATTCGCGCCTGCTCAACGATCGCATCATCTTCTTGGGCGAGGAGATCAACTCCGTCAGCGCCAACCTGGTCGTTGCCCAGCTACTGCATCTTGAGAGCCAGGATGCCGAGAAGGATATCTCGCTCTACATCAATTCGCCCGGCGGCGAGGTTTACTCCGGCCTGGCGATTCTTGACACCATGAACTTTATCAAGCCGCAGGTCTCCACCATCTGCGTCGGTATGGCTGCGTCCATGGCCGCCGTGCTGCTTTCGGCTGGCGCCAAGGGCAAGCGCTTCTGCCTGCCGCACTCCAAGGTCATGATTCACCAGCCCAGCGGCGGTGCCCAGGGCCAGCAGACCGAGATCGAGATCGTTGCCGAGGAGATCAAGAAGACCCGTCGCGAGCTCAACCAGATCCTGTCCGATGCCTCGGGCCAGCCCATCGAGAAGGTCCAGGCCGATACCGAGCGCGACAACTACCTGACCGCTGCCGAGGCCCTCGACTACGGCCTGATTGACCGTATCGTCACCTCTCGCGATCTCGCCGCGAAGGACGCCTAGGATGGCAGGAAACATGCAGGACAACTTTGACGAGAACGGCAACCCCATCCGCTGCTCCTTCTGCGGAAAAGAGCAGGGCCAGGTCCGACGCCTCGTAAAGGGCCCGACCAACATCTTTATCTGTGACGAGTGCGTCGCCGCCTGCTCCGAGATTCTGGAGGAGTCGCTGGCTTCGGACTTTATGGACGCTGCCCGCAATGGCAAGCTGCCGGGCTTCCTCAATGACCACGGCCAGGCTGCCGGGCAGCCCGCTGTGGACCCCGAGACCGAGGGCTTTGAGCTCGAGGACGACCGCCAGGTCATCACGCACGTGCCGACGCCGCACGAGATCTATGACGAGCTTTCGGCTTATGTCATGGGCCAAGAGGACGCCAAGCGCGCCATGTCGGTTGCCGTGTACAACCACTATCGTCGCGTGATCGAGGGCGGTGCTGCGCTTTCGGCCTTTGACGACGGTTTGGACTCGCAGCTTGACGATGACATGGACGAGGTGGAGCTCGCCAAGTCCAACATCCTGCTGCTCGGTCCCACCGGTACCGGCAAGACCCTGTTGGCCCAGACGCTCGCGCGCATCCTCGAGGTGCCGTTTGCCATCGCCGATGCCACCGCGCTCACCGAGGCTGGTTACGTTGGCGAGGACGTGGAGAACATCCTGCTCAAGCTCATCAATGCTGCCGATGGCGACATTGAGCGCGCTCAGGTGGGCATTATCTACGTGGACGAGATTGACAAGATTGCCCGCAAGGCCGAGAACCTCTCCATTACCCGCGATGTCTCGGGCGAGGGTGTGCAGCAGGCGCTGCTTAAGATTCTTGAGGGCACGGTGGCCAGCGTTCCGCCTACCGGTGGCCGCAAGCATCCCCAGCAGGAGCTGCTGCAGATCGACACGACTAACATCCTGTTTATCTGCGGCGGTGCCTTTGTGGGTCTGGACAAGATCATCGCCGACCGCGTGGGCAACAAGGGCGTGGGCTTTAACTCCGAGATCGCCGGCCCCACCTCGGTCGACGAGAACGACCTGCTGCGTCAGGTGCTCCCGCAGGACCTCAACGCCTTTGGCATGATCCCCGAGTTCGTGGGCCGTACGCCCGTTGTCACCCAGACGCAGGCGCTCGACGAGGACGACCTGGTGTCGATTCTGACCGAGCCCAAGAACGCCGTGGTGCGTCAGTACCGCAAGATGTTCCAGCTCGAGGACGTTGAGCTTGAGTTTGAGGCCGCGGCCCTTCACGAGATCGCCCGTATGGCGCTCGCCCGCAAGACCGGCGCCCGCGGCCTGCGTTCCATCTGCGAGGACGTGCTTCAGCAGACGATGTTCGACCTCCCCAGCGAGGAGGGTGTCGCCAAGGTCATCGTGACCGAAGCGGCGGTTAAGGGCGAAGAACAGCCCCAACGCATCTACGGGTAAACCTGCCAAAAACGTGCTTGCAAATAGCCTCCGACCATCCGCGGTCGGAGGCTATTTTATATATACGCAAAACACCCAACTACCTGTGTTATTCTGTGTGTTTGGTTAAGCCTCAGCGAAGTCATATCAGACTGAAGTAATCGATACCTAAGGCGCGTCCGCCTGCTTGGTTTTCGTAGATTCCGCACGAGCCGAAGAGCACTTAATGTGCTCTTCGTGCGAGCCAGGACCTGACCGAGCGAAAACCAAGCAGGTGGACACGCCGGCGGGACAGGGAGAGATATATGGAAGAGATGCCCAAGAACTACGATCCGTCGACCAACGAGCCGGCGATCCTGCAGAAGTGGCTCGACGGCGGCTACTACAAGCGCCGCGAGGGCGTGGGCGACTGCACCGTCACCATTCCGCCTCCCAACGTGACCGGCAAGCTCCACATGGGTCACGCTACCGACGACTCCATCCAGGACGCCATCGTCCGTATGGCCCGCATGCGCGGCAAGTCCACGCGCTGGGTGCTGGGCACCGATCACGCCGGTATCGCCACGCAGACCAAGGTCGACAAGAAGCTCAAGAGCGAGGGCATCAGCCGCCTGGAGATCGGTCGCGATAAGTTTGTCGACGCCTGCTGGGACTGGACCCACGAGTACGGCGGCATCATCGTCGAGCAGATCAAGCGCATGGGCTGCTCCGTCGACTTCGACAACGAGCGCTTCACCATGGACGAGGATTACGCCCAGGCTGTGCGTAAGGTCTTCTGTGACTGGTACCATGACGGCCTGATCTATCGCGGCAAGCGCATCGTCAACTGGTGCCCCAACTGCACCACCGCCATCTCGGACGACGAGGCCGAGTATAAGGACGAGAAGGGCCACCTGTGGCACCTGCGCTACCCGCTGACCGAGCCGGTCAACGGCCAGGACTACATCGTCGTCGCCACCACGCGCCCCGAGACCATGCTCGGCGACACGGGCGTTGCCGTCTCCCCGAAGGACCCCGAGAAGGCCGCCTTCGTGGGCAAGACCGTCAAGCTCCCCATCGTCGACCGCGAGATCCCCATCTTTGAGGATTGGCATGTCGACGCCAACTTCGGTTCCGGCTTTGTCAAGGTTACCCCGGCCCACGACCCCAACGATTACGCCATGGGTCAGGCCCACGATCTGCCGCAGATCAACATCTTCGACGAGCACGCGGTGGTCGTCGAGGGCTATGGCGAGTTCACCGGCATGAACCGCGACGAGTGCCGCGAGGCGGTCATCAAGTGGTTCGAGGAGCACGACCTGCTCGACCACGTCGAAGAGCTCGACCACTCCGTCATGCACTGCTACCGTTGCGACTCCGCGCTGGAGCCGTGGCTGTCCGAGCAGTGGTTTGTGGCCGTCGACAAGCTCAAGGGGCCGGCACTCGACGCCGTTAACTCCGGCAAGGTCACCTTCCACCCCGCGCGCTGGACGCAGACCTACACCACCTGGATGGAGAACCTCAAGGACTGGTGCATCAGCCGCCAGCTGTGGTGGGGCCACCGCATTCCCGTGTTCTACTGCGAGGACTGCGGCTGGGAGGACGCCCTCACCGAGGACACCGACGTGTGCCCCAAGTGCGGCGGTCATCACGTGCATCAGGACGAGAACGTGCTGGACACCTGGTTCAGCTCGCAGCTGTGGACCTTCGCCACGCAGGGCTGGCCGCAAAAGCCGGAGCTGCTCGAGGGGCATCACCCCACGACGGCGCTGGTCACTGCGCGCGACATCATCGCGCTGTGGGTCGCCCGCATGGTCATGAGCTCGCTGTACTTCCTGGACGAGGTGCCGTTTAAGGACGTCGTCATCTACCCGACGATCCTTGCCAAGGACGGCAGCCGCATGTCCAAGTCCAAGGGCAACGGCGTTGACCCCATGGACCTCATCGGTATGTACGGTGCTGACGCCATGCGTTACAACCTGCTCACGCTGTGCACTAACAACCAGGACGTCAAGTTCGACGCGAACATCGATAAGAAGACCAAGAAGCTCATCGACAGCCCGCGCACCGAGCAGGCCAAGAGCTTTGTGACCAAGATCTGGAACGCCAGCCGCTTCCTGCTTATGAACATGGAGGGCTACACGCCCGGCGAGCCCGTCGTTGAGACGCCGGCCGACGCCTGGATGTTCAGCCGCCTGGCCAAGGCTGTCAAGATGGTCACCGAGGGCATCGAGAACTACACCTTTGGCGACATGGCCCGCGGCGTGCAGCAGTTCTTCTGGAACGAGGTCTGCGACTGGTACGTCGAGGTCACCAAGTCCCGCCTGAAGGGCGAGGGTCGTCTGCAGGCGCAGCGCAACCTGATCTTTGTGCTCGACACCTCCATTCGCCTGATGCACCCGCTTATGCCGTTTGTCACCGAGGAGATCTGGGACAACATGCCGGCGAGCGTGCTCGATCTGGACGCCGAGGGTAACGTGAACCGCGCCGAGGCGCTCATGATTGCCAAGTGGCCCGAGCCCGCCGACTACGCCAAGTACGTTGACGAGCCCGCCGAGCGCGCGTTTGAGCTGTGCCGTACCGTCGTTTCCGCCGCCCGCGCCACGCGTTCGCGTTATCGCTTGAGCCCCAAGGCCGAGCTCGACGTGGTCGTGCGCGCCGGCGCCGAGGACATCGAGAAGCTTGAGAGCCTGCGTTCGACCATCGAGCCGCTGGCGAACACCGCTTCGCTGGTCATGGGTACCGACGTTGAGAAGCCGGCTGCGAGCATTGCCGTGGTCGATAGCGGCGTCGAGGTCTTTGTGGTGCTCGAGGGCAAGGTTGACCTTTCGGCCGAGAAGGCACGCCTGGAGAAGGAGATCGCCGCGGCGCAGAAGGAGCTCGCTGGCTGCGAGAAGACGCTGTCCAACGAGGGCTTTGTGGCCAAGGCCGCGCCTGCGGTGGTCCAGAAGAAGAGGGACCGTGCAGCTGAGCTCAAGGAGATCCTTGCGGCGCTGGCCTCGCAGGTTGCTGACTTCTCGTAGGCGTTACTGGGGGACGCGGTTTGGGGCATTGCTCGCTACTGCGGACACCTATTCCGCCGTTCTAACGAACGGCGGCTGACTCGACGCTGCAAACGCCTCTGATGGCCAATCTGCCGTTCAACTTCGGGCGCATGGGCATAAGCCCTATGCGCCCTTGTTTCACGGCACCTTGGCTCATCAGAGGCGTTTTCGCTGACTATCCTCAACCTATACTGTTTTATTTTTCTATGAATGGCGGTTCTAAAAATGCCTAAGCGTTCCGGCTTGTATACCGTTCCTTTTGAGTTTGATTTGCTTTCGTTTGATGAGGCTGTTGGGCTTGCTGCTGATACGGGGCGGATTTCTGGGGATGCTGGTCCTCTGCTTGAGACGGTTGTCGATATGCTTGATGAGCTGGGACGTCCGGACGAGTATTTCGATTGCATTCAGGTCGCCGGTACCAATGGCAAGACTTCGACTACGCGTTTTTCGGCTGCCATTCTTCGTGGTGAGGGGCTCAAGACCGCGCTGTATACGTCGCCACAGCTGGTACGCTATCCCGAGCGCATGGAAGTCGATGGATGCGTCGTGAGCGATGAGGCATTCGCCCGTGGCGTTTCGGCCGCTGTTGAGGCGGGGCATCGAGTGAATGCCCGTCGTGTGTCGGCGGGGGAGCGCGCCTATACCATCACGCCGTTTGACCTTTTGACGGCTGCTGCACTTGTGGTGTTTGCCGAGGCTCGCGTGGATGTTGCCGTGCTTGAGGTTGGCATGGGCGGACGCTGGGATGCTACGAGTGCGACTGATCCCGTGGCCGTCGCCATTACGGGTATTGGGCTCGATCACACACGTATTTTGGGCGATACGCTCGAGGCCATTGCGGGGGAGAAGGCTGCGGTTATTAAGCCTGGGCGATTGGTTGTTTTGGGCGAGGGCACGCATGAGCCGAGCGTTCAGCGCGTAATGGATACGCGCTGCCGCGAGTGCGGTGTGGTGCCGCTGGTTGTGAGCCATTCCACGACCAAGGTACCGGCGCATGTAGGCGATACCGTGGAGTTTAGCTGTACTACGCCGCGTGCCATCTATACGTCGAGCATGGTCAAGCCGGCCTATCAGCCGCAGAATGCCGCGTGCGCGATTATGCTTTGCGAGGGGTATCTGGGTCGCGAGCTCGATCACGATGCGTTGGATGCATCGCTTATGGGTTGCCCCACGCCGGGTCGTTTTGACGTGCTGGGGACCGATCCACTCAAGCTGATCGACGCCTGCCATAACCCTCAGAGCTGCGAGAACTTTGTGAGCGCGCTGGACGAGATCGATCCGTGCGTGGAGAATCGCCCCACGCTGTTGTGTGCCGCGCTGGCCGATAAGGACGTGGCGGGTATCGTTGACGTTCTGGTTCCGGCGTTCCCCCGCGTGGTCGTAACCCAGACCGATTCCGATCGCGCCTTGCCCGCACAGGAGCTTGCCTCCCTGGTGGACGCCGACAAGCTCGCGGGCGTGTACCCCAGCGTATCCGAGGCCCTCGCGGCTTTCGATGCCGCAGGCGAGTCCTTCGTTGCCGCCGGCACCATCACCCTAGCCGGCGAAGTAGCCGGCCTGCTCCGCTAACCCCGCCAACGGGGGCAGCCAATTTGGGCTGCTTGCCACGAAATGGGCCTATCTACTACGTTTTAGCGAATACCTCTGACCACACCGAGAATTGTGAAATGAAAACCGCAGGTAGACGGCTTTCGGATTTTGCGAAAACGCGGGTATGGTCGAACCATGCGGGTTAAACGTAGTAGATAGGCCGTTTTTGTGGCGGCATTCATGTGATGCGGCAAAGGGACAGCCCCTTTGCCGCATTGTCTAGTCTAGGCGGACTGGGTCGTGGGGGTAGGCGTTGAGAATCTCGACGCCGTTCTCGGTCACCAGGGCTAGGTCCTCGATGCGGACGCCGGTGCGGCCGGGGAGGTAGATGCCTGGCTCGATGGAAAACGTCATGCCCGGCTCTATGACCTGCTCGTTGACGAGCGAAACATCGCCCGGCTCATGGTCCTGCAGGCCGATCGAGTGGCCCAGGCGATGCGTAAAGTACTTACCGTAGCCCGCATCCTCAATAACGTCGCGTGCGGCGCGGTCCAGGTCGCACATACGCACGCCCGGCGCGATGAGCGCCTCGGCGGCCTCGTTGGCGCGGCGCACGATATCGTAGATGCGCTCCGTCTCCTCGTCCGGCTCGCCCCAAAAGAATGTACGCGTCATGTCCGAGCAGTAGTTGCAGCGGCGTCCACCAATGTCGAACAGCACCACGTCGCCGCGCTTGAGCACGGTGCCGTCGGGCTCGTGGTGCGGGTCGCCGGCGTTGGCGCCAAAGCTCACGATGGGCGGAAAGCTAAAGCCCTCGCAGCCGTGATTGCGGTACAGGCCGAGCATCTGGTCAGCAATTTCGCGCTCAGTCACACCTTCGTGGACGAGTTTGATGGCATCAGCCATCACGGCGTCGTTGGCGGCGGAGGACACGCGCATGAGCTCCCGCTCGGTGGCATCCTTGTGGGTGCGCGCGGCGGTGACGGCAAAGTCACCCAGGAAAAACTCGCTGGCGGCGTGGCGCTCCATGAGCGGCATCAAAAAGCCGGAGCGCATGACGGTGTCGATGCCAAGAGGCTTGGTCGGATCGACCTCGCGAATGATGGCGTCGGCCACGACGTCAGTATCGGTGTGATAGGCAACGCGCGCATTGTCATACTCGGGCAGCTGATGCAGCGCGTTGACCAGGATCACGGGCTCGGCATTGCGCGCGAGCAGCACGCCGCAAAAACGCTCGAACATATCGGCATAAAAGCCGGTCAGGTAATAAATCGACCACGGGTCGTTTACGAGCAGCTGTGCGCCGGGGTGCTGAGCCCCGAGCGCATCGAGCACGCGCGCCGCACGCTGTTCATTGACATGTGCCATGAAACATCCTTTCGCTAGGCTGCCACCATGGTATCCCATGCCCGGCACATAGGGACGTTCCTTTTATGCCGGCACCTAGAGACACTCCTTGCAAAAGCAGCTAAAAGAGCCCCGTCCCAAATTAGCTAGTCGATGTCCATGCTGGCGATGAGGTCGGTACCGGTGTCTAGGAGGTTGGGTAGGACGACGTTACCCATGCGGATGGGGGCCTCGACGACAACGCCGCGGATGAGGTCCATGGCTTGGGCGTGGAGTGCCAGCGGGATGGCTTCGGCCGTGCGCACAGGCAGCAGCGCCTCGTCGCCGCCGGATACGGCCACGGTGGTGGTGAGCACGCGCATGGGGCAGGTGAGCTCTTGATGCGCGAACTTATCACCGCGCGGGCAGCTGTTGCCGGTCACGGAGCGCACCGCTGCTACGGCACCGTTGGCATCGCGCTCCACCTCTACGGTCAGGAGGCATTCGGATGGGCAAGTGGTGCAGTTGAACTGCAACGTCTCGGTTACATTCGTGCTCATGGCCTTACGCCTCTTCAACGGGATCGATGGACAGGACAATTTCGCTAACGCCCAGGTCGAGTGCGTGCTGAATCACCTTTGCCGGCAGCGGGAAGCTCTCCATTACGCTCGGTTTAAACGGGCGGACCTTGCCTGTAAGCAGTTCCTCGCCGCCTGCCAGAATGCGCACGCGGGCGGCATCGACCGGCCGGCGCACGCGGAAGTTCAGCTTGGTGAGCGCCGCAGCCGTAATGCGTCCCGGCAGCGCGTATCCCGCAATGCCGGCAGGGGAGACCATCAGCTCGCAGCTCGTGCCCGCAGCGCTCGCCCCGCCGTCGCCGCCCAACGCCCACGTCGCCGCAGCCGCACCGGCGCGCTCGGACTCGGTCGTCACGTTGTCGGCCAGGTCGTGCACGTGCAGCACGTTGCCACAGGCAAAGATGCCCGGCACGCCTGTCTGGAGGCTCTGGTCAACTACGGCACCGCGTGTGCGCGGGTCAAGTTCCACGCCTGCGGCAACCGAAAGCTCGTTCTCGGGAATCAGACCTACCGAAAGCAGCAGCGTGTCGCACGGAACGATGTGCTCCGTCCCGGCAATGGGCGCCAGGTGCTCGTCGACCTGGCTTACCTCGACGGCCTCCACGCGGTCGTGCCCGATCACGCGCGTGACGGTGGTGGACAGGTGCAGTGGAATTCCAAAGTCGTCCAGGCAGTTCTTGACGTTGCGGCGCAGTCCGTTGGCGTACGGCATGAGCTCGTACACGCCCTCGACCGAAATCCCCTCGAGCGTGCAGCGACGTGCCATGATCAGCCCGATATCGCCCGAACCCAAAATGACGGCGCGCGAGCCGGGTTTGAGGTTCTCGATATTGATGTATCGCTGCGCCAGACCGGCCGTAAACACGCCGGCGGGACGACTGCCGGGGATCTTGATCTCGCTGCGGGTGCGCTCACGGCAACCCATGGCAAGGACGACCGCGCGCCCGGTGAGCTGCAGCATGCCGGCAGGGCTCATGAGCGTGACGGTATGGACCGCGGTGGCTCCCGTCGGCTCGCCTGAATCAATCCCAAGCACCATACTGTTCAGGAACAGCGCAATGTCGGTTGCGTGCACCTGGTCGATAAAGCGCTGCGCGTACTCGGGACCGGTGAGCTCCTGTTTAAAGTGCGACAGGCCAAAGCCGGGGTGGATGCACTGGCGCAGGATACCGCCCAGATGCTGCTCGCGCTCCACGATGGCCACGCGCGCACCGGCCTTTTGCGCGGCAAGCGCGGCCGCCATGCCGGCAGGTCCGCCGCCGATAACGACCACGTCGAAGGCTTGCGTTGCCACGGCGCTCGCCTCCGCGCGTTCGTCGCGCATATCAAACGTCGCCATTCTAGCGCACCCCCTTCAGCGGTCCCTCGACCAACCAAGATCCGGCATCTTCCAACAGCACTTCGCTGGGGTCGCAGCCCAGCTCGCGCGCCAGGATCGCCACCACGCGGCTCTGGCAAAAGCCGCTTTGGCACCGACCCATGCCGGCTCGGCAGCGGCGCTTGACGCCCTCGACCGAAACCGCGCCCGGGTGGCGTCGGATCGCGGCCACTATCTCGGCCTCGGGCACCGTCTCGCAGCGGCAGACGATCTGCCCCCACGCGGGGTCGGACTCGATCAGCTCCTCCTTGCGCGCCAGCGGTGCGCGGTCAAAGTCGTCCGGCTCGCGGCGAATTGGATTCCAGTCCGCCCGCTCGCGCAGCTCCACGCCCGACTCACGCATCACAAGTTCTATACGCTCGGCAATGGCAGGCGCGCTCGCCACGCCTGGGGACTGAATGCCCGCCGCTTGGAAGAGCCCCGGCACCACGGCCGACTGTCCAATAAAGAAGTCGTTCGTTCCCCGAATGACCGGACGCCCGCCGGCAAACGCACGCACCACGCGGTGCGTCTCCAGGTCGGGCACCAGCTTGCGCGCGCCGTTCAGGAGCGCGTTTACATCGCTCGCATAGGTCTGCGTGTCGCCCGGCTCGCGCACGGCGGCCGTCGCGGTAATCACGGTGTTGCCGTGCACGGTTCCCGTGACGATAACGCCCTTGGACACCGGCGTGGGAACGGGGTAGAGCGGCATGAGCGCCCGCGGCTCCTTGTCCAGCACCACGATGTTGCCCTGGCGCCAGACCATCTGAAACTCTTCGGCGCCCGCCATATGCGAGATGTCCGCGGCGCCGTTGCCCGCGGCGTTGATCAGGTAGCGGCAGCGCACCTCTCCGGCGGGCGTCGCCAGCGTAAAGCGCACAGCCCCGTCGGTAGCCTCGCCGCCAGCAACCTCAATCGCTTCCACCGGCGCAGACCGCATAAATGTCACGCCGTTGGCGACGGCGTTCTCCAGCGCAGCGATGGCGACCTCAAACGGATCCACAAAGCCAGTGGAGGGACACCACAGCGCGCACGTCGCCTTGGCACTTGCGCGTGGTTCCAGCTCGTGAATGTGCCCGGGGCCGATAATCGACAGTTCGGGCACGCCGTTGGCGTGGCCGTTGCGGGACAGTTTCTCCAGTTGCGCACGGTCCTCGTCGCTAAATCCCAGCACCATGGATCCGGTGCGGCAAAACAAAAAGCCCAGTTCCTGGGCCCACGTGCCATATAGCTCGCAGCCGCGGGCGTTGACCTGCGCCTTTACGGTGCCCGGCGACGGATCGTAGCCGGCGTGTACCAGGCCGCCGTTGGCCTTCGATGCGCCTAGGGTGACATCGTTGGCCGCCTCGACCACGCAAATGGACAGGTCAAATCGCGCGAGCTGCCGCGCGATGGCACACCCGGTAATGCCCGCGCCCACAATTGCGATATCAAACGTTTCTGCCACGGTGCCTCCCAGATAAGTTGACAGGCTGTCAATAAGACTATCCTACGGTCTGCACACCCCCAGCGCGGCGGCAATGCGGCGAACAGCCCCGCAACACCCGCCAACGGCAGACGAGGGGAGATCCAGCAACGTCGACAAGCTCGTCTGCCGACAGCTACGGCAACCGTTTGTCTCGACCTGTAACAGTTAGACGAGGATTTGGGTTCTAGATGTTACAGATCAAGACAAACCTTCCGGCGGATTTTGAATGTCTCGATCTGTAACAGTAAGAGGGATTTTGGGGCCCAAGATGTTACAGATCGAGATTGAAGTCGGGGAGGGACCCCTGTGTCTCGATCTGTAACACCTATACCCGGATTCCGCCTCCACCTGTTACAGATTGAGATGTTTGTGTCCGCACCAGCCCCGCCCCTAGCCGTGGTCCCATATAAACAAACCCCGTGGTAAACTTGACCGGACTGTAAATATTCCGAAAGGTACCCGTAATGTCCAAGTACATCTCTGAGCTCATGTCGCCGCAGCTTATGGGCGTCGTCTATGCCTTCGTTGGCTTTATCATCGCCCTGTATGTGCTGTCGGTCGTCTATGTGTTCATCGATGCCCGCCGCCGCGGCGCCAGCGCCTACGTGGCATGGGGCATCATCGCCCTCATCCCGTTTGTAGGCCTCATCGCCTACCTGGTCCTGCGCCCGCACTCCTACGCATCCGACCGCGAGGAGCAGGAGCTGGACATGGCCCTGCGCGAGCGCCAGCTTGCCCAGTACGGCACCTGCCCGCAGTGCGGGGCGCCCATCGAGAAGGACTTCGTCGTCTGCCCGGTGTGCGATACCCAGGTTCGCAACGTGTGTCCCAGCTGCCATCGCCCGCTCGATGCGCATTGGAAGGTCTGCCCCTACTGCCGAACTCGCATCCAGTAGCGCATCCATCGCCGGGCCGGCCGCAAGCCACGGGCACGCCGCAAACCGCACGCGCGCTCCGCAGCCCCGCCCCACACGATGAAGCATGCGTAGAAAATCGCCCGCCGTGCCATTAAGGTGCGGCGGGCGCTTGTATACCAAGGCAACCTGCCTATAATGATGCAAGTCAAAAATGCCGAGCGCATCGCACGCACTTGCACCAGGCATCCGAGAGGAGAAAACATACCCATGAAGGCACTCTACAATGACGGTTCGGTGGCCGAGCTCCCGCAGGACGAGGTCACGCACGTCATCCGCCACTCCGCCGCGCACATCATGGCGCAGGCCATCAAGCGCTTGTACCCCGAGGCCGACTTTGCCTACGGCCCCGCGACCGACAACGGCTTCTACTACGACGTCGACCTGCCCGAGGGCGTTAAGATTAGCGAGGACGACTTCCCCGCGATCGAGGCCGAGATGAAGAAGATCGTTAAGGAGAACCTCAAGTTCTCCGTGTACGAGAAGCCCCGCGCCGAGGCCATCGCCCTTATGGAGGAGCGCGGCGAAAAGTACAAGGTCGAGCACATCGGCGACCTGGACGACGACGCCCGCATCACCTTCTACCAGCAGGGCGACTACATCGATATGTGCGTCGGCCCCCACATCTGCTACACCAAGGCGCTCAAGGCCTTTAAGCTCACCGGCGTCTCGGGCGCTTACTGGAAGGGTGACAAGGACAACAAGATGCTCACCCGCATCAACGGCGTCGCCTTTGCCACCAAGGAAGAGCTCGACGAGCACATGCACATGCTGGAGGAGGCCAAGAAGCGCGACCACCGCAAGATCGGCCGCGAGATGGACCTCTTTATGATGCGCGACGAGGCCCCCGGCTTCCCGTTCTTCCTGCCTAACGGCATGATCCTTAAGAACACGCTGCTGGACTACTGGCGCGAGATCCACCACAAGGCCGGCTACGTGGAGATCTCCACGCCGCTCATCATGAACAAGCAGCTGTGGAAGACCTCGGGCCACTGGGACCACTACAAGGACAACATGTACTCCACCGTCATCGACGACGAAGAGTACTGCATTAAGCCCATGAACTGCCCGGGCGGCGTGCTGGTGTACGCCTCCAAGCCGCACTCCTATCGCGAGCTGCCCATCCGCGCCGGCGAGATTGGCCTGGTGCACCGCCACGAGCTGCGCGGCGCCCTGCACGGCCTGTTCCGCGTGCGCTGCTTTAACCAGGACGACGCCCACCTGTTTGTGCGTCCCGACCAGCTGACCGACGAGATCGTGGGCGTGGTCAACCTCATCGACTCCGTGTACCAGAAGTTTGGCTTTAAGTACCACGTTGAGCTTTCCACCCGCCCCGAGGACTCCATGGGTTCGGACGAGGACTGGACTCGCGCCGAGGAGGGCCTGCGCACCGCTCTGGAGAAGCTGGGCATGGACTACGAGGTCAACGAGGGCGACGGCGCCTTCTATGGCCCCAAGATCGACTTCCACCTGGAGGACTCGCTCGGCCGTACCTGGCAGTGCGGCACCGTCCAGCTCGACTTCCAGATGCCGCTCAACTTTGACCTGGAGTACGTGGACGCCGACGGCACCAAGAAGCGCCCCATCATGCTGCATCGCGTGTGCTTTGGCTCCATCGAGCGCTTCATCGGCATTCTGATTGAGCACTTTGCGGGCAAGTTCCCCACCTGGCTGGCTCCCGTGCAGGTCAAGGCACTTCCGGTTTCCGAGAAGAGCCGCGACTACGCTCACGAGGTATGCGCCAAGCTGGAGGAGGCCGGTATTCGCGTGGTCTGTGAAGACCGCGACGAGAAGATCGGCTACAAGATCCGCGAGGCCCGCAGCATCGACCGCGTGCCGTACATGCTCATCCTGGGCGAGAAGGAGGTCGAGGCCGGCAACATCTCCGTCCGCGATCGCTCCAACGAGACCGTTCAGATGAGCGTTGACGAGTTTGTTGCCAAGGTGACCGAGGAGATCAAGACTCGCGCCTAAGGCAAACTTCACAACAATTAACATAGGCGACCGTCCACAAAGGGCGGTCGCCTTTTTCATACCTAAATAAGAAAAGCCGCTGGTTGAGCGGCTTTTTTTGTTGCACAAAAAGGTACAGGTTTTTATAGAGGGGTATGGAGATGTACCTACTAGCAGTACATTTTGCGTAATCTGGGCAAACGCTGATTAATTGCTCGTATAATGTCGTTTGTCGAAAGATGCAAAAACCTGTACTTTTGCGACTGCGCCTAGCTGCGAGCGAGAAGCCTGTTCTAAACGCCCCTGCATTTATGTGCATCGCAAAGCCAAAAAGAGGGGGCGAGAACATGGAACAGACGGCACGGCGCCAAGAGCAGCTGCCGGGCGCATTTAACGGCGCCACCACCTACAGCCAGCACGGCCGCGTCCGCTGGTATCTGGTCCACACCCCCCATGGAAAAGAGCGCGAGACATGCGAAAAGGTTCGCTGCATTATCCCGCACGAGCTGATGCAGGACGCTTTTGTGATGCAAAAGGAGTTCTGGTTTAAGCGGGACGGCGCCTGGTCGCTCCAAACCAAACCCATGTACAAGGAATATTTCTTTGTCGCCACGCACGATGCCGCTGCGCTCGATAGGGCTTTGGCCCAACTGAGCTTTGGCTGCCGCATCGCCGGCAGTAGGGAGCGGGCGTACATGCCCATGCCGGACGATGCGCAGGATTGGTACCGCAGCGTGCTGGACGACGACGGCGTGGTGCGCAACAGCGTTGCGCGCATAGAAGACGGCGTGTTGCACATAGAACAGGGCCCCTTGGTGGGGCAAGAGGCCCGTGTAAAGAAGATCGACCGTCATAAACGCTGGTGCCTGGTAGACGTGGGCGAGGGTGACTCCACATTTAGGGAGCTGCTTCCGTTAGACGTGCCCAGCAAAACGTAAGGGAGACGTTGCGCCGGCAATTCGTTCGCATTTTGGATTCATAGATGGGGGGGGGGTTCCTGGGGACAGGGACGTAAGTTTTATTGTGGCTGCTAAAGAAGTAACAGAGAGCAATGTGCCCGCGGGGGCGGTACTGATTGCTCAGGCCATGGACCGGCGTGAGGGCGCCGGCCGCTTCAAGGCCATGCAATCCATTATGGACTGGGATCGCTCGCGCCTGGCCTACCGGGCCATAAAGCGCACGTTCGACATCGTGTTCAGCGGTGCTGTGCTCGTCGTAATCGCGATTCCCAGCTTGGTGCTGGCGGCGCTCATCCGTCTGGAGAGCGAGGGCAGCCCGTTCTATAGCCAGATCCGCGTGGGTCAGACCCGCCCCGACGGCAGCCTGTCCACCTTCCGCATGTGGAAGTTCCGCTCCATGTACAAGGACGCCGACGAGCGCCTCGCCGAGCTCAAGGAGCAGAACGAGATCGCCGGCGCCATGTTCAAGATGAGGGAGGACCCCCGCGTCACCAAGATCGGGAAGTTCATCCGCAAGCACTCCATCGACGAGTTCCCGCAGTTCCTGAACGTGTTCCTGGGCCAGATGTCCGTGGTAGGCCCGCGCCCGCCGCTGCCGAACGAAGTCGCGGAGTACACCGAGT
This sequence comes from uncultured Collinsella sp., assembly GCA_900546115.1. Lineage (GTDB taxonomy): Bacteria > Actinomycetota > Coriobacteriia > Coriobacteriales > Coriobacteriaceae > Collinsella. The sequence continues at coordinate 5,701 of URBQ01000017.1, read as the reverse complement.
TTGACCTGCAGAGGCTTGCTGTGAAGCCAGGTATTACGGGGCTCTGGCAGGTGACAGAGCGAAACTCCACCGGGTTCGACGGCATGGTCCGCCGTGATCTCGAGTACATAGCCAAGCGCGGAATCGTCATGGATCTCAAGATCGTCCTCCTCACGGTTCTGGAAGTCTTCAACGGGAGCGATGCGTACTAATGAACAGTTCAGATGCACGAACCAAATCGGAGAAGAAAATGAAGATTGCCGTCGCCGGAACCGGCTACGTCGGCCTGTCCCTCGCCGTCCTGTTATCGCAGCACAACGAGGTGCACGCGCTGGACATCGTGCCCGAGAAGGTCGAGAAGATCAACAGCTACGTATCGCCCATCCAGGACGACGAGATCGAGCGCTTCCTTGCGGAGGCCAAGGAGGGGGAGCGCGAGCTCGACTTGCACGCCACCGTCGATGTGGACGAGGCCTACGCTGGTGCCGACTATGCTGTCATCGCAACGCCCACCAACTACGACAGCGATAGGAACTTCTTCGACACGAGCTCCGTCGAGGCCGCCATCGCCGCCGTGCGCTCGGTGAACCCGGACGCCTGGATCGTCATCAAGTCGACCATCCCCGTGGGCTACACCGCGGGCCTGCGAGAGAGGCTGGGCGACGGCAAGATCTTCTTCAGCCCGGAGTTCCTGCGCGAGAGCAAGGCGCTCTACGACAACCTGCACCCCAGCCGCATCGTGGTTGGCGCGCCGAAGGATGACGCCGAGGCCGTTGTAGCCGCCGAGAAGTTCGCCGGCCTGCTCGCGCAGGGCGCCGACCCCGCGGAGCTCGAGCGCGTGAACGTCGACGGCACCGTGGGCATCCCGGAGCTCGTCCTGGGAACCACCGAGGCGGAGGCCGTCAAACTCTTCGCCAACACCTACCTGGCGCTTCGCGTGGCCTACTTCAACGAGCTCGACACCTACTGCGAGGTCCGCGGCCTCAACACCCGCGACGTCATCGACGGCGTGTGCCTGGAGCCGCGCATCGGCAGCCACTACAACAACCCCAGCTTCGGTTACGGCGGCTACTGCCTGCCCAAGGACACCAAGCAGCTGCTGGCCAATTACAAGGACGTGCCGCAGAACCTGATCGAGGCCATCGTCGAGGCCAACCGCACACGCAAGGACTTCGTGGCCGACGAGGTGCTGCAGATGGTGTGGGACCGCGTGTACGAGGGCAAGCCGAAGCCGGTCGTGGGCGTCTACCGCCTGACCATGAAGTCCAACTCCGACAACTTCCGCGCGAGCTCCATCCAGGGCGTCATGAAGCGCGTGAAGGCCAAGGGCGTGCCCGTGGTGGTCTACGAGCCCACGCTGGACGCGCCGGAGTTCTTCGGCTCCGAGGTGACCCACGACCTGGAGGCCTTCAAGGCCGGCTGCGACGTGATCGTCGCCAACCGCTGGAGCGACGAGCTCGCGGACGTGGCGGACAAGGTCTATACACGCGACCTGTTCAAACGAGACTAGGTGGTATGAATGGCAAATAGAAAAGTCTTCGTCACCGGAGCCGCCGGCTTCATCGGCGCGTTCCTCGTCAAGAAGCTGCTCGAGGAGACCGATGACGTAATCGTAGGCCTCGACAACCTCAACAGCTACTACGACCCCGGCATCAAGGACGCGCGCCTTCGCATGCTGGTCGAGACGGACACAGACGGCCGCTTCACCTTCGTGCGCGGCGACCTGTGCGATGCCGCCCTCATCGAGCGCTTGTTCGTGGAGAACGGCTTCGACGTCGTGGTGAACCTCGCCGCCCAGGCGGGCGTGCGCTACTCCATCGAAAACCCGCGTGCCTACCTCGAGAGCAACCTCGTCGGCTTCTTCAACATCCTTGAGGCATGCCGCCACCACCCGGTCAAGCACTTGGTCTACGCCAGCTCCAGCTCGGTCTACGGCGGCAACAAGAAGGTGCCGTTCTCCGAGGAGGACCGCGTCGACTCGCCGGTGTCGCTCTACGCCGCCACCAAGAAGTCCAACGAGCTGATGGCCGCCGCCTACTCCAAGCTCTACTCCATCCCGGCCACCGGTCTGCGCTTCTTCACGGTGTACGGCCCCATGGGCAGGCCCGACATGGCCTACTTCGGCTTTACCGAGAAGCTGCGCCGCGGCGAGACCATCAAGATCTTCAACATGGGCGACTGCCGCCGCGACTTCACCTACGTCGATGACATCGTCGAGGGCATCAGGCGCGTCATGGACGCCGCGCCTGAGGTGAAGATGGGCGATGACGGGCTGCCGCTCGCCGCGCACCGCGTCTACAACATCGGCAACTCGCACCCCGAGAACCTGCTCGACTTCGTCGACACGCTGCAGCGCGTGCTGGTGGAGGAAGGCGTGCTCCCGGCCGACTACGACTTCGAGGCCCACAAGCAGCTCGTGCCCATGCAGCCCGGCGACGTGCCCGTCACCTACGCCGACACCACGGCTCTTCAGCGCGACCTGGGCTACAAGCCCGCGACGCCGCTTGAGGATGGGCTGAGGTCCTTCGCCAAGTGGTATCGCGAGTACTACGGGGGTTGTTGCTAGCGTGCGAATCGCAATGATTGGGCATAAGCGGTTTGGCTCTCGCGAAGGTGGGGTCGAAGTCGTTGTTACGGAACTGGCGCGTCGTATGGCTGTTCTTGGGCATGAGGTTACATGTTACGATCGCTCTGGATCTGACGTAATGACCGGCGAGACGACATCCCTTTCTGAGCGGATCGTTGACGGTGTTCGTATTGTGCCGGTAAAGACAATTGATAAGAAGGGCCTCGCTGCACTTTCTTCGTCCTATTTTGCGACTCGACAGGCGATTAAGGACCGTCCCGACGTGATTCATTACCACGCCGAGGGGCCCTGTGTTCCATTGCCACTTGCCCGTCGGGCAGGAATTCGCACCGTTGCAACGATCCACGGTCTTGACTGGCAGAGAGCCAAGTGGGGACGACTTGCTAGCACTTATATCAAGATGGGCGAGAAGGCGGCCGCAACCCAATCGAACGAGCTGATTGTTCTATCGTCGTCTGCGAAGGCCTATTTCAAGCAGGAATACGGTCGCGAGGCCACCCTAATAAACAATGGAGTGGAAATCCCCGAGCGCTTTGATGCCAGTTTAATCGCTGGGCGCTGGGGCCTGTCTCGTGGCGACTACATCTTGTATCTTGGTCGACTGGTGCCCGAAAAACGCTGTGATTTGCTCGTCGATGCTTTCCGACAGCTCGATATCGATAAACGGTTGGTCATTGCTGGCGGTGGTTCTGACACTGATGCGTTTGAACTTGAGCTTAGAAGACGGGCGGATTCTGACCCGCGCGTCGTTTTCACTGGATTCGTCACGGGCGACCTTCTAGCCGAGCTCTATTCGAATGCATATGCCTACGTGCTTCCTTCCGATGTGGAAGGTATGCCACTTTCTCTTATGGAAGCCATGTCCTACGGGACATGTTGCGTTACGAGCGACGTGCCCGAATGCGCTGACGTTCTTGGAAGCGCCGGCGTAACTTTTACCAAAGGCAACGTTTCCGAGCTTACTCGCGTCCTTGGCAGCCTTCTGGATAATCCGGAAAAGGCCAACAAGCTCGGCGAGAGTGCTCGCGAGCGCGTGAGAAATAACTATGACTGGGATTCCGTCGTCGAACGGACCCTCGAGCTTTATCAAGGAGAGGCCCGATGAAGATAATCTTGGCGAATTATCGCTACTATGTCTCGGGTGGTCCCGAGATTTATATGTTCAACGTTAAGCGCCTTCTCGAAGACGCCGGGCATACTGTTATTCCGTTTTCGGTCCGCAGCCCGCTCAATGAGGATACGCCGTATTCTCATTATTTTCCCCATGGGAAGAGCGAGTCGGGTGACGCCTACTTTAACGACGTTAAGAAGACTCCGAAGAACGTCGCTCGTTTGCTCTCCTGCGCTTTCTATAACCGCGAGGCATATAAGAACCTGCGACGTCTTATTCGGGACGAGAGGCCGGACGTCGTCTACGTCCTGCAGCAGATTAACGCGCTTTCTCCGAGTATCTTCAAGGCCTGTCATGATGAAGGCGTAAGGGTTGTCCACAGGCTTTCGGATTTCAATATTATGTGCCCCCGTTCCGATTTTCTCTGCAACGGGGAGGTCTGTACGGCTTGTATCAACGGTGATTACTCCAAAGCCGCCGATATGTCCTGCTGCCATGGTTCGAGGGCCACAACTGCAGTGCGTATCGCGTCAATGAAGTCCCACCGCCGCAAACACCTGTTTGATTATGTTGATGCATTTGTCTGCCCCTCTGCATTCACGGCGTCTCTTCTGGAAAAGTCCGGTGTGCCGGGGGAGAAAATCAATGTTGTTCCGACGTTTACTACGGCTCCTTCTCAGCTTGAGAACGGTCCTACCGCGGGAAAGTACGCTCTCTATCTTGGTAGGATCAGTCCCGAAAAGGGCGTTGATCATACCGTAGACGCCGCCATTCGTAATAGCGGCGTGAGGCTTAAGATCACCGGACGCACCGACGACGAGTACGCTACGTCAATTAAAACGGTTGTAGAAGAGACCGGCATATCGGACCGCGTTGATTTCGTTGGCTTTGTCAAGGGCGAAGAAAAGGAGCGGCTTATCGATGGCTCCGCATGTGTTCTCTGTCCTTCGACTTGGTTTGAGAACATGCCTAACACGGTTCTCGAAGCATATGCGCACGGTAAGCCGGTTGTCGCATTCGATATCGGCTGCATGCCGGAGTTGGTGGAGAACGGGGAGACGGGGTCCGTGCTTCCCCTGGGCGACGTTGATGCGCTTTCGAAAACCATCGCCTTTTACCTGGAGAATCCGGATGAAGCCAGACGCCAGGGTATGAATGGCCGCAATAAAGTGCTTACGAAATATACACCGCAGAACCACCTCGAAAAGCTTGAAGCGATTCTTGATCCTGCCTGCGCCAAGAAAGAGGACTAATCCACATGGCTGATAAGAAACTCAACGGTACCGTCATCGTCACCTATCGCTGCAACGCCCGCTGCACCATGTGCAACCGCTACAAGGCTCCGAGCCGTCCGGAGGAGGAGCTTTCGATCGAGACCATCAAGAAGCTCCCCAAGATGTACTTCACCAACATCACCGGCGGCGAGCCCTTCATCCGGCAGGACCTCAAGGACATCGTGCGCGAGCTCTATAAGAAGTCCGACCGTATCGTGATCTCCACCAACGGCTTCTTCACCGACCGCATCATCGACCTATGCGAGGAGTTCCCCAACGTCGGCATCCGCATCTCCATCGAGGGCCTGCAGCAGACCAACGACAAGATCCGCGGCCTGGAGAACGGCTACAACCGCGGTTACGCCACGCTCAAGAAGCTCGTCGAGCTCAAGCACCCCGACGTTGGCTTCGGCATGACTGTCCAGGACCTCAACGCGCCCGACTTGGTACCCCTTTACAAGATCTCCGACGAGCTGGGCATGGAGTTCGCCACGGCGTCGCTGCACAACAGCTTCTACTTCGTCGAGGCCAAGAACATCATCCACGACCGCCCCATGGTGGCCAAGAACTTCGAGGACCTGGTCAACGAGCTGCTCAGGTCCAACAGCCCTAAGAAGTGGTTCCGCGCCTACTTCAACCACGGCCTCATCAACTACATCTATGGCCAGCCGCGCCTGCTGCCGTGCGACATGGCGTTCGATACCTTCTTCATCGACCCCTACGGCGACGTCATGCCCTGCAACGGCACCA
>URBQ01000016.1 GCA_900546115.1 uncultured Collinsella sp. | reverse complement strand
TTTCAACATTTCTTTGAGCCCCGCCTCCCCCGCCACGTTGGCGATCTCGTGGCTGTCGGCAATGGCGGTGGTGGTACCGCGCGTCGCCGCCATGCGCGCATACTCGGCGGGGCGGATGTTCGAGGACTCAATGTGCAGATGTCCGTCGATAAAGCCGGGGGCGAGATAGCGACCCTGGCAGTCGACGACCTCAGTTGCCTCGTAGGTGCCAGCGGCATCGTCGCGACCGTCGTAGAGCACGCCGACGATTACGCCGCCCTTGACGGCAACGCTACCGGGCGCCACACGCTGGCCATACACGTCGACGATCTGCGCATTGGTAAACAGCGTGTCGACGGGCACGCGGCCCTCGGCGGCCTCGATCACAGACCTCATGACCTCAACGGACATACATTCTCCTTTAACCGTAGAAAACAGCTGCGGAGCGGACAGGCCTTCACCGCAGCAAGACAATAGCCATTGTATGCCCAAACGATGGGTCGGGAATACACCCCCTCCGCTTAACGGCACACGCCGCTTGGCGCAATGGGGACAGGTTGCTTTGTACCAATGACAAGGAGTGTCCCAAAGTGCCGACACAAAAGGAACGTCCCCAAGTGCCAAAAAGGCCGCAGTCGGGATTCCCGGCTGCGGCCTTTTTGCACTTGTGAGGTCAACTCGCTCGTTAGACCAACTTAAAGCCCTTGCGCTTGCCCACGGAGAGGGTGTCGCCCAGTTTGAGGACGCTCGGATCGATGTTGTAGCTCTTGGGAGCCACAGCCTTGCCGTTGATCTTGACGCCGCCGCCGTCGATGTCGCGGCGGGCCTGACCGGCGCTGGCCGAAAGGCCCAGGTCCTTGAGCAGGCCGGCGAGGTAAATCTGGCCCTCGTCGTTGACGGTCAGCTCAACGTGCTTCTCGGGGAAGTCGGCAAGCTGGCCCTCCTTGAACACACGGTCGAACTCGGCCTGAGCCTCGTCGCCGGCGCCGGCACCGTGGTAGGTGTCGCACAGGTCGCGGCCTAGAGCGCGCTTGAGCTCGTAGGGGTCGGCAGAACCGTCGGCCAGGGCGGCATCGATCTTGTCGACCTCGGCCGGGGCGAGCGAGCTGGCCAGACGATAGTACTTGCCGATCATCTCGTCGGGGATGGACATGGTCTTGCCGAACATATCCTTGGGAGCGTCGGTCAGGCCGATGTAGTTGCCATAGGACTTGGACATCTTGCGCACGCCGTCGGTGCCCTCGAGCAGCGGCATGGTAAGCGCAATCTGCGGCTCCATGCCCATCTTCTCCATGAGCTCGCGGCCGGCGAGCAGGTTGAAGAGCTGGTCGGTGCCGCCCATCTCGACGTCGGCCTTGATCTGAACGGAGTCGAAGGCCTGCATCACGGGGTACAGAAACTCGTGCAGGGCAATCGGCGTCTGGGACTGGTAGCGCTTGGTAAAGTCGTCGCGCTCAAGGATGCGGGCGACGGTGAACTTGGAGCACACCTGCAGCAGGCCGGCCAGGTCCATCGAAAGGATCCAGTCGCCGTTGTGCACGATGGTGGTCTTCTCGGGGTCCAGGATCTTCATGGCCTGGCTCACGTAGGTCTCGGCGTTGGCCTCGATCTGCTCCTGCGAAAGCTGCGGGCGGGTAGAGTTCTTGCCCGAGGGGTCGCCGATCAGCGCAGTGCCGTTGCCGATGATAAGGGTGACGTTGTGGCCCAGGTCCTGGAACTGACGCATCTTGCGCAGGGGCACGGCATGGCCCAGGTGCAGGTCGGGGCTGGTGGGATCGACGCCGAGCTTGATGTTGAGGGGCTCACCCTTCTCAAGCTTCTTGCGAAGGTCGGCCTCGGGGACGATCTGCGCTGCACCCGAGGTGATGATACGCATTTGCTCGTCAACAGACAGCATTGGGTATCCTCCTTTTGCTATAGCACCCTCACCGGATACGGCGGTGCTGGAAGTTCATAAACCCACTAATAATAACCAAAACAGCGCGACGCGGCACCTACGACAGGAAAATCCTCGTCCTGCCGCACGCGTCGATAACGACCGGCAAACGCGTGCCGTCACGTTCGACCAAAAAGCGCGCCTGCTGACGGCGCGAGCAGTCACGGCAACGGACCTGCCCCGTTGCATCCGTGGCGCAGGCGCCCTCGGCAGTCAGCAAGCAGTGCTCGCACACCATGAGCTCAGGACGGTCGGCATCGACGGGCCCCAAGACACCGGGGCAAGCGGCAAGCTCGGCAACACGTTCCGCATCATTGCCGAGCAACTCGGCCGACAAGTACACCCGCCCCGCACCGAGTCCGCGCAGCCAGGTAAGCGTGGCCCGATTGGCACAGAACACCGGCGCCGCCACGTCAAACGTTGTGCCCAGCTCGCGGGCCATCGCCACTTGTCCCAGATTGCGGCAGACGACGCGCCCGGCACGCTGCATAAGCGCCCGAGTCCGCTCGGCGTCGCCCGCGCGGCACACTTCGTCGAGCACCACCGTTGTATCGGACAGATCTCGCTCATCGCGCGGACCCACATCCATCAGCTCCCAAGCAAAGACCATACGAGCAAAATCCTCGCGCTTTGCCGGCCCCGCCGACCCCGCCAACTCCGTCGACGTACCGCCATCCACCGCAACGCCCTCAAACGGCAACACCTCAACGGCACGCGCAACGGGCGCAATCGCATCCGCCTCGGCCCGCATGCGCTCCAACACCGCCGTCGTCTGATCCAACACGCCGGCGCTGCGAATCAGATAGACCTCGCAGCCCGCGTCCACCTTACGCTTGCAATGCACGACGACGCGCTTCCCCGCTGCGGCATCCACCGGGCAGGGCACCTGCGGCCAGCGCTTGGGCACATCGGGACGCGCGTCGACACCCGGATAGAACCGAATCTCGAGCGTGTCACCCGCCGCCACGGCGGCATCGAGCTCAACGGTCACCTCTTCGTGGCCCACAGCGACCAAGCGCCCCACGCGCACGCCCTGGTTGATCGCGCGCTCAAAGCTCATGAGCTCGGCACCCGAACGACCCCGCAGGTAAGCATCGGTAAACCCACGGTTAAACGACCTTCCCAGCTCGCGTTCAAGCTCTTCCACGGCACCGGAGTCCCACGCGCCGTCGCACAGCATATCGAGTGCCCGACGCCACACCCTCACCACGTTGAATACGTAATCGGGATTCTTCATGCGTCCCTCGATCTTGAGCGATGCCACGCCGGCGGCAACAAGCTCGGGCAGGTGCGCGATACCCAGATAGTCACGCGGACAAAGCAGGCGGTCTCCCTCGACGGCAACAACACTCTGCCCCGCCTCGTCCACTAGGTCGTACGCCAGACGGCACGGCTGCGTGCAGTCGCCGCGCATCGCCGAGCGCCCACGCCGCAGGGCCGAGAACTCGCACGCCCCCGAATAGCCGATGCAAATCGCACCGTGGCAGAATACCTCGATGGGCACGCCCGTGGCACATAGCGCCGCAATCTCGTCGACCGTCAGCTCGCGTGCCGTCGTCACGCGCTCGACCCCCAGCTCATCGGCGGCAAGCCGCACGGCACCCTCGCTATGAGCGCCCGCCTGCGTGGACAGGTGAATCTCGACCCCGGGAATCGCCGCGCGCAGCGCGCAGGCCAACCCGGCATCGGCGACAATCAGAGCATCGGCGCCCAGCTCCAGTGCATGAGCTCCCAACGCCACCGCGTCGGACAACTCATCGTCAAACACGAACACGTTGAGCGTTACGTACACACGCACGCCATGGGCATGCGCCACGGCGCAGCCGCGCGCAAACTCGTTATCCGTAAAGCCATGGGCGCTCACACGGGCGTTAAAGCCGCCCAACCCCGCATAGATGGCATCGGCACCCGCGGCGATGGCCGCAAGCATCTGGTCGAGTCCGCCCGCCGGCGCCAGCAGCTCGGGCAGCGCCGCACCGGCAGCATCCAATCCAGTCTCGTATTGTCCGCTCGGCCCCATCGTCCGAATCGCCATCGACAAACTCCTTACCAAGGTATGCATTCACTCTGAAAAATGCCGTCTTCCAGCATACACGAGGCCTCGCGCGCCCCGTTTGGTTTATCGTGTAATAACTTATGTCCATCCTGCCCCGACGGCACATCCACCGTCTGGCACGACATACCTGGAGGTCAATATATGGGTCCTCGCCAACGACAGGGACACAGCCGTTCAAAGACGCACGCCCTGCCCATAATCCTGCTCTCGTTTTTGGGCTTTCTGCTGATTGCGGGCGTGGCGTTTGGCATCGGCATGGTCGGTAACGTCAACCGCTGGCTGTCCGATCTGCCCGACTACACCGACGCCAACGCGTATCTGGTGAGCGAGCCCACCGAGATCGTCGACTGTAACGGCAACAAGATCGCGAGCTTCTACACGCAAAACCGCAAGTCCATCACCAAGGACGAGGTCTCCCCCTACGTGCTGCAGGGCACCGTTGACGTCGAGGACGAGCGCTTCTACGAGCACGGCGGTATCGACCTGTGGGGTATCGCGCGTGCTGCGGTGGCAACCCTCGGCGGCGGGCACGAAGGCGCCTCGACGATCACCCAGCAGCTTGTGCGCAACACCATCCTGCAGGAGGAGCAATTCGACTCGACCATTGAGCGTAAGGTGCGCGAGGCCTACATCGCCATCAAGATGGAGGACATGTACTCCAAAGACGAGATCCTCATGATGTACCTCAACACCATCTATTACGGCCACGGCGCCTACGGCATCGAGGCCGCAGCCGAGACCTATCTGTCCAAGAGCGCCGCCGACCTCACCCTGAGCGAGGCCGCGCTACTCATCGGCCTTCCCAACTCGCCTTCGCAGTACGACCCCACGGTCAATCCCGATCTGGCACTGTCTCGCCGCAACAAGGTTCTCGACAACATGCTGCGCCTGGGCCACATCACCCAGGAGGAGCACGATGCCGCACAGGCCGAGCCCATCACCCTCAATGTGACCGAAATCTCGGGCAGCGGCGTCGACGTATACTCGCAGCCCTACTTTGTCTCCTACGTCAAGCAGCTGCTGGAGCAGGAGTTCTCGACCGACGTGCTCTTTAAGGGCGGCCTGACCGTCAAGACCACCATCGACCCCACGATGCAGCAGGTGGCAGAGAATGCCGTCCGCGAGCAGCTCGACACGCTCTCGCTTGACGGCCTGGACATGGGCATGGTCGTCGTCGACCCCAAGACCGGCTACATCAAGTGCATGGTGGGCGGCTACGACTACAACGCCGACGAGAACCACGTAAACCATGCCACGGCCAAGCGTCCCGTCGGCTCCACCTTTAAGGCCTTTACGCTGGCAACTGCCATCCAAAACGGCATGAACCCCAACGTCACCCTCAACTGCAACTCGCCGCTCAAGGCCAAGGGCACCACGACCGAGGTCCAAAATTACGCCAACCAGAGCTACGGCAACATCACGCTTAAGCAGGCGACGGCATACTCCTCCAACACCGGCTACATCCAGGTGGCGGAAGCCGTCGGCAACAGCAAGATCATCTCGCTCGTCAAAAAGCTCGGCATCGACCCCGCCAAGGACAACATCGAGGACGTTCCCGTCATGACGCTCGGCACCGGCTCGATCTCGCCACTCGAGATGGCCGCCGCCTACGCGACGTTTGCCAACGGCGGCTACTATCGCCAGCCGATCGCCATCACCGAGATTGATTCTCGTACCGGTTCGGTGCTGTACCAGCACACCGACAATCCCTCACAGGTGCTTACCGAGGGCGAGGCCGCCGCGGTCACCGATGTTCTGTCCGGCGTCATGAAGGGCAGCGGTACGGGTGCTGCCGGCGCCCTGAGTGTCAACCAGCCCTATGCCGGCAAGACGGGCACCACCGACAACACCACCAACCTGTGGTTCTGCGGCTATACCCCGCAGCTGGCATGCGCCCTGTGGACCGGCTATTCCGCGGGCGAGATCCCCATCCAAAAGTACGGCACGGACCTGCTGGGAGACAGCACCAACCTGCCTGTCTTTAAGCGGTTTATGAACACCGTTCTGACCGGTACCGAGCGCGAGGAGTTTGCGACCGGAACGGAGCCCACCTACAAGAACAACAGCGTCTGGAAGTTCTACGGCACCAACAACACCAAGAAGTCGGAGAACGACGACAAGGACAAGGACGAAGAGGAAGAGGAAGAGGAAACCACCACAACGACTACCACGACGACCACGACCACCGAGACCACGGGCGGCGACACCACCGGCGGCACCGGTACGACCGGTGGCTCGACGGGCGGCTCCACTGGTGGTTCGACCGGCGGCGATGGCGGCACGCCTACGCCTACGCCCACTCCCGACCCCTCGCCCACGCCTGACGATACGGTCGGCTAAGAAGTACGCGACTAAAGCCAACAAGGCCCCGAGCAGCTTATTGAACTGCTCGGGGCCTTTTAGTTTGAAGCGACCTGGTGGGCGGTCTTTATACCGGCAAACAAAAAGGGGTACCGACCAACGTCGATGCCCCTTACAAGCCACTATGTCAGCGCACACAATGCCGAGCGCACGACCCGCACACCTACTTGCGAGAATTGCTCAACTTATTGATCAGCGCCTCGAGACGCTCGCCGTCCTCGGCCGTCTGGGCAATAACCAAAATCGTATCGTTGCCGGCAAGCGAGCCAAGCACATCGGGTAACTCTGCCGCATCAACGGCGGCGGCGATGCCGGAAGCCGTGCCAGGCTGAGCCTTGATCATTACCAGATTATCAGTACGCAGAACGCCCGTTACGAGCTCGGAAACCATACGCTGCAGGTGCAGGTCCTCTGCCAGAACATAGATGCCCTCAGGGAGCTTACGCAGCCCCATATCGGCAATATCGCGAGAGACAGTCGCCTGCGTGCAATCAAAGCCCATAGCACGGAGCTCATCGACCAGCACGCGCTGCGTGCGGACATCCTTATTGCGCACAATATCTCTAATGGCATCCTGGCGCCCATTGCGTTTTTTAGCCATACAAACCCTCTCTCCAAAAGATGGCGGAGACAATCAATCAGTGATTGAATAGTTTAACGCTATTTGAAGGCTTTTGTGTATAAGAACGCATTTCGAAACAATTCTATGCAAGTTTGTTTCGTAATGAGCCGTTTAGGCGGTTTTTGCGCCCGTCCGGTTAAGAAAAGCTGCCAGATGCGTACACATCACGCAGCGCGCGGGCTTGGCGCTGGCGATCGGCCCAAACAACAGACCGAGTCCCCGATGGTTATCCTTGAGCGCGGCGACCATCTGACGGGTTCGAGGCGCCTCGAGCATATCACGCATGCGGGCGGAACGCTCGATTGACGACACCCCATGCGGGCTCAGACACAAATTCTCGATGCAGGCGACCAGTCCGGCAAAGTAGAACTTTTGGCTTGCCAGCTTGAGCCGACCACCGCTATCTGCTTCCGAGAGTGAGTCCGCAAGCTCGTCGAGCGCTCGAGTGTCATCGGATATCCTGGCATACATGGTGGGATCAAAGGCATCTGTAAGCTTAGGTGCCGCCGCGTGGAAACAAGCGTCGCCGCAGCCGGACACGAATCGTGCCTGCGAGAGCGCATAAGCCATAAACTCAACCGTACGGTACGCCTTGCCGCGCGACAGGCATGCCTCAAACAGCGGACGGCTATACATCACGCCAGAGGTCTGAGCGACTAGGCCGCCCAAAATCAACTGGGGCAGCCCAGTCACCATAGAAGACTCGTCTTCTATGGCAATAGAGGCAGCATCCAAGACACGCGAATGGCGCTCTCGATGTGCATCATAGCGGTCGAGCGACACCGTGGGGAACACTATGTCTGCCGCAGTATCGCACGCGATATCGACCATCTTGGAAAGGGACTGCGGAGCAAACCACTCATCGGCGTTCATAGCGATGATTTGAGAGCCGCGCGAGGCAGCAAAACCGGCACGAAGACAAGCGCTGTGCTTCGCGTCCTCGACGTCAATCAAATCAATATGGATGTCCCTGTCGGCAGCAACTTGAAGCGAATGGCGCACACCGGGCGCAGTATCGCGACAGACAACGACAATCTGCAAATCGTAGAGGTCTTGGTTCTGGATACTCTCGAGCGCACGCATCGCATAGCTGGGCGAACCTTCTACCACAAGGATCACCGAAAGTCGCGGATGCGAGCCACGTCGAACCAAGTTTTCCATCCTCTCGATAGCACCAAATCAAACTGTCGTTCATGGTACACCCGAGCTATAAAAGCAACGAGCCGCCTAACATGTTGCACGCCAAGAACAGATGTTGCACACGCGCAGCTCACACATAGTATGTGCAAGGCACAGACGCGCCGAGCACTCCCCTAGTCGAGAACGACAAGCTCGTCGGGGCCGTAATCCACACCCATAAACGTAAGGCCGCAGGCAGGCGCCGTGGGACCCGCAGCGGTTCGGTCACGGGCGTCAATAACCTCGCGCATCCACTGGGGATCGCGACGATGCATGCCAATCTCCACGAGCGTTCCTACAATGGTACGCACCATCGAGTGCAAAAACGCATTGCCCTCGATAGTGAAGGTCAGGATATCCTCGCCAAAAGCGACCTCGTGGCCAAACTCCGCACGCATCACGCAGCGGTGCGTGGGCTTGCCCACAGCAGAGGCAACCTTGCAAAAGCTCTTAAAGTCCTGCTCGCCCAAAAGCGCAGGGCAGGCGGCCGCCATCGCATCGACGTCGAGGGGATAGCGATGCCACCACACCGCACCGCGCGAGAGCACGGGGCGCGCATCGCGATCGGCAATACGGTACGTATACGTACGGGACCGCGCGTCAAAGCGGGCAGAAAAGCCCCTACGGGCCTTGTAGACCTCGTTTATGGCGATATCTTTGGGCAGGAGGGCATCCATAGCCCTCAGCCACCTACGGCGCGTCAGAGCAAGCTCAGCGTCCGTTACGGGCACGCTAATGTACTGGGCCACCGCATGCACGCCGGCATCGGTACGACCCGCACACGTCAGATCGATCGGGCGGCGCAGCAGCGTCTCGATAGCGCGGCGCAACTCGCCCGCAACGGTCGTCTGGCCCGGCTGCTCGGCAAATCCGCTATAGGACGAGCCATCATAGGCAACACAGAATACAAGCGTGGCATCGAGCTCAGGAATCGAATTGAAATCAGACGGCGCGGTCATGGGCGCTCCCAACAAACAATCAACGGTATCGCGACAAAAAAAGAGGGGTACGCGAACGTACCCCTCGAATATAGCCTATGCAGACGGATTGTCTACTCAGCGGTCTCCTCAGCAGGAGCCTCCTCGACGGCCTCGACCTTCTTGGGAGCAGCGGCCTTCTTGGGGGCCGGAGCAGCCTTCTTGGCCTTAGGCGTGCAAGGCTCGGTGACGAGCTCCATGATAACGATAGGAGCGTTGTCGCCCTTACGGTTGCCGAGCTTCATGATGCGGGTGTAACCGCCGTTGCGGTCCTGCCACATGCCCTGGGCAGCCTTGTCGAAGATCTCGGCAACGAGCTGCTTATCGCCGAGCTTGGCGATGGCCAGACGACGAGAGTGCAGGTCGCCCTTCTTGGCCCAGGTGATGATCGGGTCGACGACCGAACGCAGCGCCTTAGCGCGGGTCTCGGTGGTCTTGATGCGGTCGTTCTCGAAGAGGGCCTTGGCCAGGCTCTTCTTCATGGCCTTGGTGTGGCTCGCATCGGTGCCGAGCTTCAGGCCCTTCTTAACGTTGTGACGCATGGTCTAGTTTCTCCTCAAATATGCGAAGCATTAAGCCTTCAGGCTCAGGCCCATGGACTCAAGCTTGTCCTTCACTTCCTCGATCGACTTAACACCGAAGTTACGGATGTTAAGCAGATCGTTCTCCGAGAACTCAACGAGCTGACGGACCGAGTGAATGCTGGCGCGCTTAAGGCAGTTGTAGGAACGGACGGAAAGGTCCAGATCCTCGATCTGCTTGTCCAGCTCGGCGTTGTCGTTGGTGACCTCGGGAGCGAAGATCGAAGCCTCCTCCTCGACCTCGGGGGTCTCGGCAAGGTTCATAAAGGCAGCCATATGCTGGTTGATGATATTGGCAGCCTGGACCACGGCGTCGCGCGGAGCGATGGAGCCGTTGGTCTCGATCTCGAGGACAAGGCGGTCGTAGTCGGTGTGCTGACCGACACGGCAAGCCTCAACGAGCTTGGCGCAACGGGAAACCGGCGAGTACAGCGAGTCGACGTGGATCACACCGATGGGATCGTTGTCGCGCTTGTTAGCCTCGCCAGAGACATAGCCGCGGCCATAGCCGATGCGCATGCTCATGGTGAGATGGCCACCCTCGGTGAGCGTAGCGATGTGCTGCTCGGGGTTGACCAGCTCAAACTCGGACGGAATAAAGAAGTCCGCACCGGTGACCTCGCAGGGGCCGTCAACCGAGATGGTGGCGGTCGCCTCGTCGGTCGTGCCGAGAGCCCTGAAGACAAGACCCTTGACATTCAGGACGATGTCGGTGACATCCTCGACCATGTTAGGGATGGTCATGAACTCGTGTTGCGCACCATCGATCTGAATAGCCTCGACGGCGGCACCCTCGAGCGAGGACAGAAGAACGCGACGAAGGGAGTTACCCAGCGTATCGCCGTAACCACGCTCGAGCGGCTCGACGGAGACACGAGCAGACGTCTCGTTGATCTCTTCGACCTGAACCTGAGGCCTAATGAATTCTGACATGTATTACCTCCAGCCTCAGCAGCCCGGATGGACTACTTAGAGTAGAGCTCGACGATGAGCTGCTCGTTGATATCACCGCTGATCTGCTCACGCGTCGGCAGAGCGAGCACGTTACCAGACAGCTTCTCGATATCGACCTCGAGCCAGCCAGGGACCTCAAAGCGCTCGGAAGAAATCAGGGCCTCCTTGATGGGGAGGAGGTCACGGAACTTCTCGCCGACAGCGACGACGTCGCCGGCCTTGACGCGGTAGGACGGGATGTCCACGCGCTTGCCGTTCACGGTGAAGTGGCCGTGACGGACGGACTGACGAGCCTCTTTGCGGGTACGGGCGAAGCCAAGACGGAAGACAACGTTGTCGAGGCGAGACTCAAGGATGATCATGAGGTTCTCACCGGTGACGCCGTTCATCTTGCGGGCCTTGTTGAAGTAGCCGTGGAACTGCTTCTCCAGAACGCCATAGATAAACT
Organism: uncultured Collinsella sp.; assembly: GCA_900546115.1. GTDB lineage: Bacteria > Actinomycetota > Coriobacteriia > Coriobacteriales > Coriobacteriaceae > Collinsella. The sequence continues at coordinate 43,083 of URBQ01000016.1, read as the reverse complement.
TGACCTTCTGCTTCTCGCGCAGCTGCATGCCGTACTCAGATTCCTTGCGACGGCGCTTGGGCTGACGGATAGATTCCTTCTTGCTGCTGTAACCGAGCTCAGCGGGATCGATCCCGAGCTGACGGCAGCGCTTAAGAACAGGAGTCCTGTCGATTGCCATATTGATACGATCCTTTCAGTTACACGCGGCGACGCTTCTTGGGGCGGCAGCCGTTGTGCGGGATGGGGGTCTTGTCCTGGATGCTCGAGACCTCGAGGCCAGCAGCCTGGAGGGAGCGGATGGCGGTCTCACGACCGGAGCCGGGGCCCTTGACGAAGACGGAAACCTTCTTCATACCGTGCTCCATGGCCTGCTTGGCAGCAGCCTCGGCAGCCATCTGGGCAGCGAACGGCGTGGACTTACGGGAGCCCTTGAAGCCCACCTGGCCAGCCGACTTCCAGGAAATGACGTTGCCCTGGGGATCGGTGATCGAAACGATCGTGTTGTTAAACGTAGAACGAATGTGAGCCTGGCCCACGGAAATGTTCTTACGGTCCGCGCGCTTCAGACGGGCAGCGCGAACGTTCTTCTTAGCAGTAGCCATCTATCTAGCGCTCCTTATTTCTTCTTCTTAGCACCGATCTGACGCTTCGGGCCCTTGCGGGTACGAGCGTTAGTGTGGGTGCGCTGGCCGCGGACCGGGAGGCCCTTGCGGTGACGAAGGCCGCGGTTGCAGCCGATGTCCATAAGGCGCTTGACGTTCTGGTTGCGCTCACGGCGGAGGTCGCCCTCAACCATGATCTGGTTCTTATCGATATAATCGCGGATGGCGTTAACCTCATCCTCGGTGAGGTCCTTAACGCGCGTATCCACGTTAACGTTGCACTCGACGCAGATCTTCGTCGCAGTGGTGCGGCCGATGCCGTAAATGTAGGTCAGACCGATCTCAACGCGCTTCTCACGCGGGAGGTCGACACCATTAATACGGGCCAACGTAGTCTCCTCTCTTAACCCTGACGCTGCTTATGACGGGGGTTCTCGCAAATGACGAGGACCTTGCCATGGCGCCTAATGATTTTGCACTTATCGCACATCTTCTTGACCGAAGGACGTACCTTCATCGTTCTTCCTTTCGGTAGCGCTCAAACTACTTCCCTACTATCTACTCGCCCAGCCGCAGGCGTTTAAAACTATGGCTGGTCTTCACACACAATCCGACCGTAGGTTGAGCTAAGCCTGCAGCCGGAAATGGAGTGCGTGTATGCGTGCCGCTATTTGTAGCGATAGGTGATGCGGCCGCGGGTCAGGTCGTACGGGGAAAGCTCCACGACAACCCTGTCACCGGGGAGAATACGGATGTAATTCATTCGGATCTTGCCAGAAATGTTGCACAGAACCGAATGACCGTTCTCGAGCTCGACCTTAAACATGGCGTTGGGCAGCGGTTCCTTTACCGTACCCTCGAGCTCAATTGCGTCTTCCTTCTTCACAAGCAATCATCTTTCTCTAGAAAACGACAGCGATTGAGTATTCTACAATACGCATGCACGTATCGTAGTATCTTCGTAATGGCTCCACAACTAAGCGGAACTTGTTACATTTGAGAAATGTAAAACAAAGCCGTTCCCTGATGCCCAAGATCGCCTTGAAATGAGAAGGCATAGACCTTGGGGTCATGCCTTCGAAATTGAAAGGCGAGGTTGGGCATCAGGGGGCGGCGACTTTTACATTTCACCGCCTTGCAAGGAACACCAAGCACCCTGGGCATCCGTGGTGAGAATCACCGGACCGTCATTGGTAATGGCGACGGTGTTCTCGTAGTGTGCGGCGGGCAGGTGGTCGTTGGTCGTAACAATCCAACCGTCGGAGCCCGTGCTCACATGGTTGGAACCCATCGTAACCATCGGCTCGATGGCAATGACCATGCCGGCCTGGAGGCGAACGCCCCTCCCCTTCTTTCCATAGTTAGGAACGTTGGGGTCCTCGTGCATCACGCGGCCAATGCCATGGCCCACATAGTCACGAAGCACGCCGTAACCGTGAGACTCGGCGAGGGACTGAACGGCGTAACCAACATCCCCGATATGGTTACCGGGAACAGCCTGCTCGATGGCAGCCTTAAGGCAATCGCGCGTGACCTCGCACAGGGCCTTGGCCTCGGGCGTGGGTGTGCCGACAAAAAACGTCCAAGCGTTATCGCCAACCCAACCGTCGACAACGGCTCCCGTATCGATGGAGATGATATCGCCATCGCGCAGGATCATGTCGGGGTTGGGAATACCGTGGACCACGGCATCGTTAATCGATGCGCAAATGGTACCGGGGAACCCGCCGTAACCCTTAAAGGCCGGGGTGCCGCCATGCATACGGATAATCTGCTCCGCGAGCTGATCGAGCTCAAAGGTCGAAACACCAGGGCGCACCATGGCTCCAACGTGGCGGAGCGCCATCTTAGATAGCGCTCCTGCCTTCTTCATCTGCTCGATTTGCGTTGCAGACTTAATCTTGATCATAGACCAAGAGCCTCTTTGACATCCCCGTACACGGTCTCGCGAGCCTGGTCACCGTTGACCGACTTGAGCAGACCCTGGCCACGATAGTAGTCGACGAGCGGGCTCGTGGACTTCTCGTAGACGTCGAGACGGTTCTTGATGGTCTCGGGCTTGTCGTCGTCGCGCTGATACATCTCGCCGGCGCACTTGGGGCAGGTAGCATCGGCAGCGGTGCCGGTGTAACCGCAGGCGCGGCAGGTGCGACGCGAAGACAGACGATCGATGATGACCTCGGGGGCCACGTCGACCAGAAGGGCGCAGTCGATCTCGCGACCCATGGCGGAGAGCTCGGAATCGAGCGTCACAGCCTGGGCGGTGTTGCGCGGGAAGCCGTCGAGGATGAAGCCCTGCTGGGCGTCATCGGCAGCAAGGCGCTCCTTGACAAGGTCGATCACGAGCTGGTCGGGAACGAGCTCGCCAGCGTCCATGTACTTCTTAGCCTGAATACCAAGCTCGGTGCCACCCTTGACGGCAGCACGCAGCAGGTCGCCCGTGGAAATGTGAGCGACGCCAAACTCGGCGACGAGCTCCTGTGCGACGGTGCCCTTACCGGCACCCGGAGCTCCGAGCAATACGAGGTTCATGAGCAATCCTCCTCTAGCCTATTTAAAGAATCCATCGTAATCATACATCTTGATCTGGCCTTCGAGCTTATCGACCGTGTCGAGCACGACGCCGACCATGATGAGGATGGACGTGCCGCCAAATGCCTGGATCAGATGGTTACCCGTGAAGGAGAAGATGATCGAAGGCACGATGGCGATGAGCGCCAAAAAGACAGCGCTGGGAAGCGTGATCTTGTTGAGCGCGTTCTTGATGTAGGCCGCGGTAGCCCTACCCGGACGCACGCCCGGAATAAAGCCGCCCTGCTTCTTAAGGTTGTCGGCCGTATCATCGGGGTTGAACACCATGGAGGTGTAGAAGTACGCGAAGAACACGATGAGGACAACATTAAGCACCCAGTTGAGCCAACCGGTCGAAAGCGCAGAGGCAACTGCCTGAATCCAGCCGATGCCGGGGAAGAACACGGCAATCTGAGCCGGGAAGTACAGCAGCGCCGAAGCGAAGATGATCGGCACGACACCCGCGGTATTGACCTTGATGGGCAGGTAGGTGGTCTGGCCACCCATCATGCGACGGCCCACGACGCGCTTAGCGTAGGAGACCGGGATGCGGCGCTGGCCGCGCTCAAGAAAAACAATCAGCGGGATAACCAGCAGGATGATGGCGCAGATGATCACCATGGTGATGATGCCACCGGCATTACCCTCGGTGCTGGAGAAGATCGCCTGCGGCAGGCCGGCCATGATGTTCGCAAAGATGATCAGGGACATGCCATTGCCGATACCGCGCTGGGTGATGAGCTCACCAATCCACATGATCAGCATAGCGCCCGCAGTGAGCGTGCCGACGATCATGAGGTCGAAGATGATCTCGGGAGCGCCGGCGCCATTAAAGCTGATGCCGAAGCTCTTAAAGAGGAAGAGGTAACCCACGGAGTTGAGGATTGCCAGAGCCAGGGTGAGGTAACGCGAATACTGCGTAATCTTGGTCTGACCGACCTCGCCCTCGCGGGCAAGCTCATGCAGGGAAGGCACAACGGCCTGGAGCATCTGGAGGATGATTGAGCTGGTGATGTAAGGCATGATGCCCAGCGAAAACACCGACACATAGCTCAACGCGCCGCCAGAGAAAAGATTCAGGAGGGCCATAGCACCTGCGGCGACCGAATTGTTATCGGTCGAGAAAAGGCCCAGCATCCCCTGGAAGGGAATGCCGGGCACAGGAACGTGCGCACCAATGCGGTACACGACGAGCATAGCTATGGTAAAAAGAATCTTTTCGCGCAATTCTTTGATGCGGAAAGCATTCTTAAGACCATTTAGCACGGCAGCTCGACCTTTCCGCCGGCGGCCTCGATCTTGGCCTGCGCAGAAGCGCTTACCTTGTCGACCTTGACCGTGAACTTCTTGGTGAGCTCACCATTGCCGAGCACCTTGACGGGCTCGAACTCGCTCTTGGTGATGCGAGCGGCCTTAAGAGCGGCACCGTCGATCACAGCGCCATCCTCGAACTTACGCTCGAGACGCTCAACGTTAACAGCGGTGTACTCGATACGACGGGGGTTGCGGAAGCCCGGAAGCTTGGGCAGGCGCATAGCCAGCGGAGTCTGGCCACCCTCGAAGCCGGCACCCTTGGTGCCGCCAGAGCGGGAACCCTGGCCCTTCTGGCCGCGGCCAGAAGTGGTGCCGTGACCCGAAGAATTGCCACGGCCGACGCGCTTGCGGTTCTTGGTGGAACCGGGCGCGGGAGTAAGATCGTGAAGCTGCATTTGCTACTCCTCTACAATCTCGACAAGGTGCTTGACCTTGAAGATCATGCCGCGGACGGACTCGTTGTCAGCAATCTCGCGAACCTCGCGGATCCTGTGGAGACCGAGGGCACGGACAGTACGGACCTGGTCCTGCTTGCAACCGTTGGTGCTGCGGACCTGCTTGATCTTGATGGTGTCAGCCATGCTTAGTTCTCCTTACCGACGAACATCTCGGAGACCGTCAGGCCACGGCGAGCCGCGACGTCCTCAGGGCTGGAGAGCTCCTTGAGGCCCTCGACGGCAGCCTTGATGATGTTGAGGCCGTTGTCGGTACCGAGGGACTTGGACAGGACGTTCTTGATGCCAGCAAGCTCGAAGAGGGGACGCACAGCGCCGCCGGCGATAACGCCGGTACCCTCGACAGCGGGCTTGATGATGATGCGGCCGGCACCAAAGTGGCCGAGAACCTCGTGCGGGATGGTGCCCTGCTCGGTCACCGGCACGTGGAACATGTTCTTCTTGGCATCGAGAGACGCCTTGGAGATGGCCAGGGGCACCTCAGCGGACTTGCCCATGCCAACGCCGACGTTGCCCTTGCCGTCGCCAACGACGACGAGAGCGACGAGGCTCATGCGACGACCACCCTTGACGGTCTTCGACACGCGGTTGATGTAAACGACGCGCTCCTCGAACTCGGAGGCCTCGCGCTGCTGCTTCTGATTACGAGCCATGTGCTACATACCTCCTAGAACTCGAGACCGGCGGCACGAGCACCGTCGGCGAGGGCCTTGACGCGGCCATGGTAGATACGGCCACCGCGATCGAAGGCGACCTTGGTGATGCCGGCCTCGATGGCGCGCTTGCCAACGAGCTGACCGACCTTCTCCGCAGCCTCCTTGTTCGAGGTGTGGGTGCCCTTGAACTCGGCCTCGAGGGTCGAGGCAGAGACGAGCGTCAGGCTAGAGCCCTTGCTGTCGTCGATGATCTGGGCATAGATGTTGGCGTTAGTACGGGTCACGCGAAGACGCGGACGCTCGGAGGTACCCGAGACCTTGCCGCGAACACGACGCTGACGACGCTTGAGGCCTTCCAGCTTCGCCTTATGCTTGTTCATACGTAAACTCCTAAAAAGGTTGATCTTGCCAGCACCTGACGGGGTGCTGGTCTTATGCGAGTGAGTCGGTTACGACTACTTGGCGGCCTTACCCAGCTTGCGGCGGATGTGCTCGCCAACGTAGTGGATACCCTTGCCCTTGTAAGGCTCGGGAGGACGATGGCCGCGGATCTCAGCGGCGATCTGACCGACCTGCTGCTTGTTGATACCCTTGACGTTCACGTGGGTGTTGTCGGGAACCTCGAAGGTGATGCCCTCGGGAGCCTCGACGATCACGGGGTGCGAGAAGCCCAGGGAGAACTCGAGGTTCTTGCCCTTCTGCTGCACGCGGTAACCGACGCCGGCGAGCTCGAGCTTCTTCTCGAAGCCCTCGGAAACGCCGACAACCATGTTGTGGATGAGGGCGCGGGTGAGGCCGTGGCGGGCACGGGTCTCACGCTCGTCGTCGGGACGGGAAACGGTGAGGACGTTGTCCTCGACGTTGATAGCGAGCTTCTCAAAGACATCGAGCTCGAGCTGGCCCTTGGGGCCCTTGACGACAACGTTGTTGCCGTTGACTGCCACTTCGACTCCGGCGGGAATCTGGACAGGCTTATTACCGATACGAGACACGGTGATCTCCTTTCCTTCTACCTACCGAGCGAATTACCAGACGTAAGCGATGATCTCGCCGCCGACGTTGTGCTTGCGAGCATCGCGGTCGGTCATGACGCCATGGCTGGTGGAAATAATGGCGGTACCAAGGCCGCCGCGGACGCGGGGCATGTCGGCAACGCCGGTGTACTTACGCAGGCCCGGCTTGGAAATGCGGCGGATGCCGTTGATGACCTTAGCCTTCTTGGGACCATACTTAAGCGTGATGTGCAGAGTCTTCTGGGGAACGGTGTCCTCGACATCGTAGCCCTCGATGTAGCCCTCCTCGTGCAGAACACGAGCGATCTCGACGAGCTTCTTGCTGCTCGGCATGGAGACCGTGGCCTTGTTCACAGAGTTAGCGTTACGGATGCGCGTAAGCATATCTGCGATCGGGTCTGTAAGGTTCATACAGATTCTCCTTCGTTCTTGATGAACACGTGCTCTTGGTTCTTCGCCGCCCTTAACGGCAAAGCCTTTTTAGCGCGTTTTCCCTGTTCCAAACTGATGCTTGAAACGCTGGTAGTGACTTACCAGCTGGCCTTCTTAACGCCGGGAAGCTCGCCCTTGAGTGCAAGCTCGCGGAAGCAGACACGGCACAGGCCGAACTTGCGGTACACAGAGTGCGGACGGCCGCAGCGCTGGCAGCGCGTGTACTCACGAGTAGAGAACTTCTGCTTGCGATTGCACTTGACGATCATCGATGTCTTAGCCACTTATATCCTCCTCACATAGAGTATTGTTCGCCCCAAGCGCCGCCCCCTTGTGGGAACGGCGCTTATAGGGCAGGTGAACCTATTTCTTGAACGGGAAACCGAAGGCGTCCAGAAGGGCCTTGGCCTCCTCATCGGTGTTGGCGGTGGTCACGAAAGTGATGTCCATGCCACGCTGGTGATCGACGGAGTCGAAGTCGATCTCGGGGAAGATGAGCTGCTCGGTAACGCCCATGGAGAAGTTACCACGGCCGTCGAAGCTCTTGGCGGAGATGCCGCGGAAGTCGCGGATACGGGGGATCGCGACGGAGGTCAGACGATCGAAGAACTCCCACATACGGTCGCCACGCAGGGTAACCTTGCAGCCGATCGGCATACCAGCGCGCAGGCGGAAGGTAGCGATGGACTTGCGGGCACGGGTGATCATCGGCTGCTGGCCGGTGATGGCGCGCAGGTCGCGCACGGCACCGTCGATGGCCTTGGAATCGGTAGCGGCCTCGCCGACACCCATGTTCACGACGATCTTCTCAAACTTGGGGATCATCATGACGTTCTCGTACTGGAACTTGTCCTGAAGCTGCTGCTTGACCTCGTTGTTGTACTTGGTCTTCAGACGCGGCACATACTTCTCTTCTGCCATTGTTCACTCCTTCTTGGGGTTTTAAGCACGGGGCGTGGCCACGATGGGTTGTCCTCGTGCCTCCTGGCTGCATCCGCGCCGCTCATGGCATTTCGCGGTTTGGACTCGACACAGCAGGAGCCGACAAAACAATCGGTACTATACGCGCATCGAGAGCGTATTTCCAGAAAAACCTCGTCTGCCTGCACAACTCCACAACTCCCCCGCACAAATGGGTCCCAACAAGCAGTTGCGGTGAAATAGGGACTGTTTGGCGGCCTAACAGGCTTAAACAGTCCGTATTCCACCGCAACTTATTGATGGGGATGCGACTAGCGCTTGCGGGGGACGAGCTTGGTGCGGCGCAGGTGGATCATCTCGGCAGCGATGGAGATGGCGATCTCCTCGGGATCCTCGGCCTCGATGGCAACGCCGATCGGCAGGTGCAGCCCGTCGATCTGGTCCTGCGTAAAGCCCTCCTGCTCCAGGCGGGCGCGCACAAAGGCCGTCTTACGGCGCGAACCCAAGCAGCCCAGATAGGCTGGCTTGGCGCGCATGGCCTGAATCACCACGTCGATATCGGACTTGTGACCCGCCGTGGCGACGACCACTAGGTCACGCGGGCCGATGGGGCACTGCTTGCTCAGGCTCTTGTAGTCGACCAGACGACGGTCGTAGACACCGGGCACCCATTCGGGGGTCAGTGTGCCGGGGCGGTCGTCGCAAGCCACAACGGCAAAGCCCGCCGCCGTGAGCACCCGCGCCGTCGCAGCACCCACGTGGCCGCAGCCAAAGATATAGGTCAGGCCCTCGGGGCAGAGCGTCTCGATGTGCGCCGCGGGAATCTCGGAGGCCGCGTTGGTGTAGGTGACCTTACTCCCCTCCTCCACCAGCGAAAGCTCGGGGCAGCCCATTATGGTGCGGCGCGACTCCTCGCCATGGTACTTGGCCACATCGCCCTCGAGCGCGCTCGCGATAAACGGCTCAAAGTCGATGACGAAGTCGCCGATGCGTCGATACGCCAAGACGTCGGCAATCGACTGGAACAACGGCGCCTGCGATACATCCAGGTGCAGATAGCACAGGCAGATGGCTCCGCCGCAGATCATGCCGGTATCGGAGTTCTCGCCGCCCATGGTGTAGCGGACCAGACGCGATTGCCCTGCGCCCAGCAGCTCGCGCGCCTCGTCCAGCGCAAAGAGCTCAATCTTGCCGCCGCCGATGGTGCCCGCTTGGCTGCCATCGGCAAAGACGGCCATCCAGGCGCCCACGCCGCGCGGCGATGACCCCGCCGTGCCGGCCACGACCACGAGCTCGCACGTCTCGCCAGCACGCAGGGCGGCAAGCGCCGCATTCACCACATCGAGCTTTTCCATTGCCGCCTTCTATCCTCTAAAGACATCGGTGAGCATAGCGAGTGCCTCGAGCACGCCGCCGCCGACCGACGTCGCCTTGTCCGAAATATAGTTGATATAGCTGGCATCGCCGCGCGGATCGACGTCGGCGCATTTAAAGCCCTCAGTCACCTGCACGCCGTTCGCCAAAAGCCCGCGCAGACAGCCATCGATCTGCGTGACCATGGGAGTATCACCCGCATACCCGATCACGTCTCCGGCGCTCACGATGTCGCCGATGGTGCGGTCGGACCGAAACATGCCGGCGGCGGGGCTGTGGATAACGCGCTCCTTGCCATAGCCGGCGATGACACCTGGCACGCCCGTGTTGGGCTGGGGCGAACCTTGGGTAATGACACGGCCGAGAAAATGCCCGCGCATGGTCTCGACCACGGCGTCGCAGTCAACCGGCGCGGTAAAGCCCGGCCCCACGGCGATGACGGCAGGCGCCATGTCGCGCGTGGTGCCCAAGTTGCGCTTAGCCAAAATCGCGTCGACCACAGCCGCGGGTTTCAACTCGCCGAGCATCTTGGCCTGGGGGTCCACCACAACGGCGACGTCTCCAGCCTCGGAAATCGCAAGCGCCTCAGCCGGCGTCTGTGCCAAGCGAGCGCGAATGCCTTCGACCTCGACCTCGCCCAGGCGAATGGCCTCGCAAAAACAGATTGTGCGACGGATGCACGTGGGAACCGCGATATCGGCCATAACGACCGACACGCCGGAGCGCACCAAGCGAGCGGCGACGCCCGTGGCGATATCGCCGGCGCCGCGAACATAAACGAGCATTCCCGGGGCACCTCCCTGTGCTACGGTTTAAGCAGAGCAAAAGCGGTTCGACCGCTACTCTGATGATTATTTATTATCACAGTATTATACGGCGGTGAACAGATGGAAACGACGAGCGGAAACCTTGCCTCCGCGCTCAAGATCGAGCCGGGCATTACCGCGATTATCGGCAGCGGCGGCAAGTCGACGTTGCTGAAGACGCTGGGTCTTGAGCTCATGCGCGCTGGCGGCCGCGTGCTCCTCTGCACCACCACGCATATGTTTCCCGTCGCCGGCGTGCCATGGGACGGGTCGAATCGTCGCCTGGACGCCGCGCCTTGGAAGCCGGGCGCCGCGCATGTCCCCGGTTGCACCTGCGAGGCCTGCACGGGCCTTGTGCACGGAAGCATCTGCCAGGCAGGCGTCTTGGACCCGGAGACAGGCAAGCTCTCCGCCCCCGCCGAGCCGCTCGGCGAGCTGGCACGGCGCTTTAACTATGTGTTGGCCGAGGCAGATGGCAGCAAGCGACTCCCGCTCAAGGCGCATGCCGCCTGGGAGCCGGTAATTCCCGCCGCCACGGCAAACGTTGTCTGGGTCGTCGGCGCCTCGGGGCTGGGCAAGCCCGTCGCCGAGGTTGTCCACCGCCCCGAGCTCTTCTGCGAGCGCTGCGGCTGCGAGCCTACCGACATCGCCACGCCCGAGCGCGTCGCCCAGGTGCTCAATGCCGAGATGCAGATGCTGAACCTAAACAATGCCCGTATCATGCTCAACCAAGTCGACACGCTTGCCGATCCAACGATGGCAGATCGCTTCGAGGCGGCCCTCGGCCGCCCCCTCATCGCCACCAGCCTCAAGGGGTAGCTAAAAGAGCCCCGTCCCAAATTAGCTACCCCGGCGGTCTTCCCGTTAGCGGGGCGCGTAGCGGCCGGGTTGGGCTCCGGTGGGCTCGCCGTCGCGTGCCGCCAGCACGCCGTTCACAAACACGGCCTTGGCGCGGCCATGTGCCTCAAAGCCCTCGAGCGGCGTGTAGTCCACGGCCTGATGCTGCGTCGCGGCGCTGATCGTCCAACGCGCGCACGGATCCCACACGCACACGTCGGCATCGGCGCCCTCGGCAAGACAGCCCTTGCGCGGATACATGCCAAAAACGCGCGCCGGATTCTCGCTCATCAAGCGGCACAGATCCTCGGGACCCAGCTGTCCCTCAAAGCTCGTGGCAATCGCAACGGGACGATGCTCCACGCCGGGCCCGCCGTTGGGAATCGCGCGGAAATCATCGCGTCCTCGGTCCTTTTGCCCGTGCAGGTTAAAGCTGCAATGATCGGTCGCAATAGTATCGATCTCGCCAGCCACAAGCGCCTCGCGCAGCGCGGCACGGTCACCGGCATGGCGCAGCGGCGGGCTCATCACGTACTTGGCGCCCGCAAAGCCGTCCTCGCCCTGCTCCAGATAGCAGGTGTCGTCGAGCATCAGATACTGAGGGCATGTCTCGACATAGATGTTCTTCTGCCCGCGCGCTTTGGCAGCGCGAATGGCCTCGAGCCCCAGCTTGGTCGAAAGGTGCACCACGTTGACCGGAGCGTCCCCGGCCAAGTGCGCCAGATACAGCAGGCGGCTCACGGCCTCGGCCTCACACACGTCCGGACGGCTGAGCGCATGGCCCTCGGGCCCGTGGATACCCTGCTCAAACACGCGCTTCTGCAGCGCGTTGACCAACGTGCCGTTCTCGCAATGCACGCACAGGATACCGCCCACGCGCTTGAGCTCCTCCAGCACCTCGAGCGTCTCGTCATCGTCCAGGCGCAGATGGTCGTAGGCAAAGTAGGTCTTAAACGACGACACGCCCGCCTCGCGCATGGCCGAAAGATCGGCGCGGTTGCGCTCATTCCACTCGGCAAGCGCCATATGGAAGGCATAGTTGGCGGTGCAGGTGCCGTCGGCGCGATGATGCCACTCGACCAAGGCATCGGGCATGGTCACGCCGCGATCGGCCGTCGCGTAGTCCACAATGGTCGTCGTGCCGCCGCAGGCAGCCGCGCGCGTGCCGGTCTCAAAGCTATCGGCTGTCCAATCCATGCCGGTCCAGCACTGCATGTGCGTGTGCCCATCGATAAAGCCCGGGAACACCCAGCAGCCCGCAGCATCCTCGACGGTATCGCCCTCGGCCGGCTCAATCGCCGCGGCAATCCGCACGATCTTATCGCCATCCATGGCAAGATCGGCGCGGCGAAGCCCCTGGGGCGTCACGAGTGCGCCGTTTTTGATGATGATCATAATTGCTCCTTATTGATTGATGCAGTTGGCCACGCGATCAAAATACGAGCAGGCGGCGACATGCTCCGTTATGCGTCGCTGTCCCTTGACGGTATCGACGTCCCACAGCTCGTAGGCACGCGCCTCGACCAGCACCACGTCGGTACGGTCCTTGAGGATCGAACCGCCGCCGTCCTTACCCTCAAGACACATAAGTGCATCGAACAGTTCCGCCGGAAAGAGCACCGGGCTCGAAGGCTCACCGTTGCACGCAAGACGCACCGGATGCTTGCGGCCACGCTCGTCAAATGCACGAACCATAGCCTCAAAAGAATCCGAACTCACGAGCGGCTGGTCGCCCGGCAAAAAGAGGCAACCTTTCCAGTTGCGTTCGACTCCCCACGAAAGGCCCGCACGGACGCTTTCGCTGCGCAGCTCGCCATCGTGCAGCACGCACGGGCAATGCTTGTCATCACAAATCTGAGCGACCTCGGGCCAACGCGTCGAAACCACAACGTCAAAGCCCCGGGGAACCGAATCAATGGTCCGGGCAATCAGCGGCTCGCCATAGATATCAGCGAGCATCTTGTTAGAGCCAAATCGCTTGCCCTCGCCCGAAGCCATAATGACGCAACCAAGTTTCATGGCGATACCTCCCCTGAAACCATCGTACCCATAACTCGCGTCGCGGGGCATCTACATCGAAAGCGCTTATCCCGCACGCCCACGATGCAAAAAGGGGCACCCCGCCGGTTGGCAGAGCGCCCCCTTTACATGGCTTACCTCAACCCAGCTTTAGGCCTGGAACCAACGGGCGGTGTTGCGCTCGTCGAGGGCCTTGAGGGTAGCGGCGGGATCGGCAACCTTCTGCAGGAACATCATGGCTGCGATGGCGTACGGCTTGTAGCTGGCCTCCTTGTACATGCCCACGCGGTGCATGTCGAAGACGTCGGCGTTGACCTCGCCGTGCTCGCAGGAGACACCGGAGATGTCGGCGGGCAGCGGATGCATAAAGATGGTGTCCTGGCCGTTGGCAGTCTTCTCCATGAGCTCGGTCGTGGAGCACCAGTCCTGATGCGTAGCGTTCTGGGCGAGCAGCTCCTTCTCGAGGGCGGCGATGCCGGCATCGTCGCCCTCGGCGTACAGGTTGGTGCGCTTCTCCATGGCGGCAAACGGAGCCCAGCTCTTGGGGATCACGATGTCGGCGCCCTCGAAGGCCTCGGCCATGGTGTTGACCTGCTTAAAGGTGGTGCCGGACTCGGCGGCATAGCCCTTGGCGCGCTCGACGACCTCGGGCATGAGGTCGTAGCCCTCGGGGTGAGCCAGGGTGACGTCCACGCCAAAGCGGGGCAGCAGGCTGATCAGCGACTGCGGGCAGGACAGCGGCTTGCCGTAAGAGGGCGAATAGGCCCAGGTGACAGCAACCTTCTTGCCCTTGAGGTTCTCAAGACCACCAAACTCGTTGATGAGGTAGAGCATGTCGGCAGAGGACTGCGTGGGGTGATCGGAGTCGGACTGTAGGGAGATGAGCGTGGGACGGTGATCCAGAACGCCATCCTCGTAGGCCTGCTGCACGGACTCGGAGACCTCGGCCATGTAGGCGTCGCCCTTGCCGATGTACATGTCGTCGCGGATGCCGATGACGTCGGCCATGAAGGAGATCATGGTAGCGGTCTCGCGGACGGTCTCGCCGTGGGCGATCTGGGACTTCTTCTCGTCCAGGTCCTGCAGCTCAAGGCCGAGCAGGTTGGCTGCCTTAGAGAAGGAGAAGCGCGTACGGGTGGAGTTGTCGCGAAACAGCGAGACGGCCAGACCCGAATCGAAGATCTTGGACGAAACGTTGTTCTCGCGCAGCTCGCGCAGGGCGTCGGCGACGATGTAGAGCGCCTTGAGCTCATCGGTGGTCTTGTCCCAGGTGTGCAGGAAGTCGCTGCCGTACATGCCCTTAAAATCGAGGCCGTTCAGCTGCTCGACGAGCTCGGTAAACTTAGCGTCCATGTAAATGTCCTTTCTAAAGGTGAAACGATCGCAATGAGTAGATGTGCCCCGGCATGCGCGTGTGGCTAGAACATGCAGAGCGCTATGACGAGGACCCGCTACCGTTGAGGAAGCATGGGAGATAACGACCGCGGGCCCCAAGTCAACAGGGGGTGCCGGGGACACGAGCGGCCCCCGGCTCAACAAGATCGAGGAATGGGACTAATCGATCTTGTTGTTGGTCAGACCGGCGCGGAACACGGTGGCGTCGCCATCGGCCTGGCTCGGATCGTAGAGGTTCAGGGCAGCCACATACATGGCGGCAGCGGTGACCAGGTCGTCCTTGTAGGTGACCTCGTTGGGAGCGTGAGCCTGAGACTCGGCACCCGGGCCAAAGCCGACGCAGGGGATGCCGTAGCGGCCCTGGATGGAAACGCAGTTCGTGGAGAAGGTCCACTTGTCGCACAGCGGACGACCGGTGCGCTTGTCCATGCTGGGCTCGCAGCCGATGCGCTCGTCACCGAACATGGCCTTGTGGGCGTCGACGAGGGCCTTGACGTGCGGAGCGGTCTCCTTGTTGATCCACGTGGGGAAGTAAGCCTCGGTCTCGTAGACCTCGCCGGTCCAGGACGGACGGTCGTACATGTACATGGAGACCTTCACGTCGTCGCCGTACTTCTTGGCGGCCGGCAGGTTGCGGATCTCGTCCAGGCAGGACTCCCAGGTCTCGCCGGCGGTCATGCGACGGTCGATGGAGATGGCGCAGGAGTCAGCGACAGCGCAGCGGCTGGGGCTGGTGTAGAAGATCTGGCTGACGGTGCAGGTGCCGCGGCCCAGGAAGCGGGCATCCTCAAAGTGCTCGGGGTTGTACTTGGGGTCGAGCATTTTGACGAGGCCCTTGATGTCGGTCGACTCGTCGCAGCCGTTGTTGTTGAGGGCGCGGACGTCGGCGATGATGTCGGCCATCTTGTAGATGGCGTTGTCGCCGCGGTCGGGAGCGGAACCGTGGCAGGAGGTGCCGTGAACGTCGACGCGGATCTCCATGCGGCCGCGGTGACCGCGATAGATGCCGCCGTCGGTGGGCTCGGTGGAAATGACGAACTCGGGCTTAATGCCGTCCTTGTTGTAGATGTACTGCCAGCACATGCCGTCGCAGTCCTCTTCCTGGACGGTGCCGACGACCATGATCTTGTAGCCCTCGGGGATGAGGCCCATGTCCTTCATCATCTTGGCAGCATAGGTAGCAGAAGCCATGCCACCCTCCTGGTCGGAGCCGCCGCGGCCGTAGATGATCTCGTCGGTCTCGTAGCCCTCATAGGGATCGGCATCCCAGTTCTCGATGTTGCCGATGCCGACGGTGTCGATGTGGGAGTCGATGGCGATGATCTTGTCGCCCTCGCCCATAAAGCCCATGACGTTACCCAAGCCATCGACCTTGACCTCGTCATAGCCAAGGCTCTCCATCTCGGCCTTGATGCAAGCGACAACCTCGCCCTCCTCGCAGGACTCAGAGGGGTGAGAGATCATAGCGCGCAGGAAGCGAGTCATATCAGCACGATGAGACTCCGCAGCAGCCTTAATGGCATCAAAATCGAGTTCTTTAGTCATAACAGTCAACCTTTCTACAAGGGTTTACCTACAGGTAGATATTTCAGATAGATCATTTGTGCCAAGTAGCGTGAGGTCGAGTACCCGGCAAGCAAGTAACCTTAGGAGGCGGACGGAGGACTTTGCTCCGTCGCGAGTTCCGCACGAGCCGGAGAGCACTTAATGTGCTCTCCGTGCGAGCAGGACTGTCCGAGCAGGGAGTAAAGTCCTCCGGCTGCCTCCGGACAGGTCAGTCTGCTAGCAGGTCGGATACTCGCCCTCCCAGACGATGCGACGGTACTGATCCGGATCGGTGTCGCCCTCGGTGGAGAAGCAGAGCACGGAGCTCGTCTTGTCCAGGCCGATGAGCTCCTTGAGCTCGGCGTACTCGGGATCGAGCATGAGGGTCTCGACCAGGCCGGTGGTCACCGCGCCGGACTCGCCGGAGATGACGCGCGGGTCGCCCTTCTCGGGAGCACCCAGGGTACGCATACCGCGAGCGGTGACCCAGTCGGGGCAGGACACGAACGCGGTGGTGTGGTTGCGCAGGATATCCCAACCCAGAATGTTGGGCTCGCCGCAGCACAGGCCGGCCATGATGGAAGGCATGTCGCCGTCCACGATGCGCGGGTCGCCGTCGCCGGCAGCAGCGCCCTTGTACAGGCAGGCGGCAGGCGCGCACTCGACCACGACGAAGGTGGGCGGGTTATCGGGATACAGGTTGGTGAAGTAGCCCACCACGGCGCCGGCGAGCGAGCCTACGCCAGCCTGGACAAAGACGTGCGTCGGGCGGTTGATGGCCATCTCGCGCAGCTGCTCGGCAGCCTCGGAAGCCATGGTGCCGTAGCCCTCCATGATCCAAGACGGGATCTTCTCGTAGCCCTCCCAGGCGGTGTCCTGAACGATAACGCCGCGCTCGCAGGCATCGGCCTCGGCGGCGGCCATGCGCACGCACTCGTCGTAGTTGACCTCTTCGATGGTCACCGTGGCGCCCTCGGCGGCGATGTTGTCAAAGCGGGGCTTGGTGGAACCCTTGGGCATGTGCACGACGGCCTTCTGGCCCAGCTTGTTGGCAGCCCATGCCACGCCGCGGCCATGGTTGCCGTCGGTGGCGGTAAAGAAGGTGGCCTGGCCAAAGTCCTTGGCAAGCTGATCGGAGGTCAGGTAATCGAAGGTGCAGTCGGCAACGTCCTTGCCGGTCTCGTCGGCAATGTAGTTGGCCATGGCAAACGAGCCGCCCAGGACCTTAAAGGCGTTGAGGCCAAAGCGATAGCTCTCGTCCTTAACGCACAGGTTGGACAGGCCCAGGCGCGCGGCCTGGCCGTCCAGGCGGGCAAGCGGAGTGACGGTGTACTGGGGGAACGACTGGTGGAAGGCGCGGGCCTTCTTCACGTGGTCGAGGCTCATGATTCCCAAGTGCTTATCATCGCTCTTGGGCATCGTGTTGCCCGCCCACTGGATCTTATCGGCCATACGGTGAACTCCTTAAGTCCTCTCTTGCCGGCCCCCGCATACGCGTTTCAGCCCACTCCCATTCATGCGACTGAACTTTTATGTGGATGCCAAACAAAAAGTTTGTTAGCACTGTTCTATCACACTTTTTGATTGGCAAACCTAACAAATTGTTTGTTGCCGTAATCGGTACCTTTTCGCCGCCGAACGGTCACATAACGCAGCGACGCTTTCGTTATTTGCGAACAAGTGTGGTTTATGGCAAAGTGTGCCCAAACTAATTTTTAGGAAGGCACCCATGACCCCCGCACAGATTGAGTTTTACAAGCGCCTTGCACACGGCCTGGCGCTCCAATTTGGCCCCAACTGCGAAATCGTCGTCCACGACCTGGAAACCGACGATGTGGACCACTCCATCGTAGTGATCGAAAACGGCCACGTCAGCGGGCGCAAACTGGGTGACGGCCCCAGCCATATTGTGTTTGAGTCCATGCACGAGGGCACCACCGACGTGCACGACCGCGAGCCATACCTCACCAAAACCACCGATGGCAAGCTGCTCAAGTCCTCGACCATCTTTATCCGCAACGACGAGGGCAAGCCCGTCGGCATTTTGGGCATTAACTTTGACATTACGCTCATGAAGGCATTTGAGCGCTCGCTCGATGCCTTTACCGGCACCGGCGGCTCGGGCTACACCGAGCCCGAGCCCATTACCAAGAACATCGGTGACCTGCTCGAGGACCTGCTGCACGAGTGCGAGCAGTTTGTGGGCAAGCCCGCGGCACTTATGACCAAAGATGAGCGCATTCGCGCCATCGGCTACCTCGACCGTCGCGGCGCCTTCCTCATTTCCAAGTCGAGCGAGCGCGCCTGCGAGTTCTTTGGCATCTCCAAGTACAGCTTCTATAGCTACCTCAATGAGGCCAAGGCGGCGGCCGACGACAAGTAGGCACTCGCCTGGATTGCCCCTCCCCTTTTGGGCGCGAGTTCTGGAAAGCACGAATCCAAGACCGAGCCGCTTGGGAAGTTCCATATAATCGATGTCATTAGTATTTCGAAAGGATGGAACAGAATGGCGTTGAGCAAGGCATCATGCACCGGTCGCGGATTGATTCCGGCAATTGGTGGGCATGTGCACCGAATGTTCGATGAGGGTGAAGACGACCTGTTTTCGCTGAGCCTTGACGACGTGATGGATGATCGCCCGTGGACCGCCGACGAACTCATGGGCGGCGGGGCTCGCCCGTCAAGCCCCAATCCCGCACTTGCGCCTAAGCCCGCATCTGCGCCGACTCCTGCGCAGTCGCCTGTTTCGACGCCCGCGCCTACGCCCGCACCCACTTCCGCGCCCACGCCCGCACCCCGCCCCGCAAGCGACCCGTCCGAGACGGCGGCATTTCTCGCTGCAGCGACGCAGGGCAAATCGGCCGACAGCACCGTTATGTACAGCGCCCAGCAGTTGCCTGTTCCTGCGGCACGCAAGCCTCCGGTCACAAGGCTCGATGAGCCCGCTGCCCATCAGGTTGCCTACGATTCCTGGGCTGCAGCCGATCTGGATGAGACCTCTACCGGCATGCCGGCGCTCGACGTTCCAGTTAACCCGCTTTTTGCCGCCAACACGAGCGCCGCGGACTATGAGGGCGATGCGGCATATTCCGATTATTCCGATGGCTATGCTGGCAACGGTCGCATCGAGACCGAGGATTATGGCACCGCATCGAGCGATTATCTCAACGATCCGTACGCTGCCACGCCTGCACCGGAATATGACCCGGAGGCCGCGTCCGCGCCGGCGTATACCAAAAGCACGGGCGAAGAGCGCTTCGCCGATTATTACGCCGAGGAAAAGGCACTGCGTTTCTCGGAATTTCCGCAGGCAGTCAAGGTTGCCTTTATCGCCATTATCATTGCCCTGCTCGGTGTCATTGCGTTTGAGGGATTCCAGCTGTTCCGCGGCCCCACCGCGTCCGAATCGGCAACGCAGCAAAAAGAGAACGACAATCAGCACCTGGACATCAACACCCTCAAGGGCGACCCCAACGACGGGGACGAGTAGCGGGGGTTAAGGGAGGGCCGGAAGAGCCGGCGGCATGTTACGGCTCCAAAAGCCCTGCCATAAAGATGGGCAGATACAGCACGTCACCATCGCGGTGAAGATTACATTCCGCAAGTACCAGGGCGCGATCGATTCCGTAGCCCTTCGTCGCGAGCGCGTTGTCGAGCGCCGCGTGGGACTTAAAGCTCTTGCCCGATTTGACCTCGATGGCAAACACTTCCCCATCGAACGTCTCTTCCACAAAATCGAGCTCACCGACCTTTTTGGACGTAAAGTAGCGCAATCTAAATCCATGAGCTTTGAGCTCTTGGGCAACGAAGCCCTCAAACGCCGCCCTCATGTTCATGCCAAAGGGGTCTTCCGCCTCCCCATCAAAAACGCCTTGGGCGACCCTTTTAGAATACGACGACATGAGCATTCCGGTGTCCAAGTAAAACAGCTTAAATAGATTTCGCTGCTCCCCCAATAAAAGGGGTGCCACGGGCGCCGTTACGTTATACACGGGAAGCGCGACACCCGCCTCCGACAACCAGAGAAAATGATCTGTCACCTGCGAAAAACGTTTGACACCGTTAATCGACGACAGCTTGAATCGCTTGTTTTTGGAGCCGGCCTCGCTGGGAATCAAATCATAGATATCGCGAATAACCAAGCGTAGCTCGGGCGGAGCGTACTTTGCGATGTCATCGCGATACAGGGCGTGAAGATCGCGATGAATGTTTCGAACCTCGTCGACATTGCGCGTCGCCAAGAAGGAATTGACCGCGTCGGGCATGCCTCCCACCACCACATACTGATGGAACAGATCGAACAAGCGGTCATACAGGTAGCCGGGGAGCTCCCCCTCATCCTTTAGACGGTCTCTGAGCATGTCAAACACGCTGGCACCAACGCCATTTGCCCAGCAAAACTCCTCAAAGTCGAGCGGGCACATCTGGACCTGCTCGACATACCCCACCGGCAGGGAATCGATGCCCTCGAGCTCAACGCCAAGGAGCGATCCGGTAAGGATGTATCGAAAGTCGCCGCGCTGGACCAGATATTTGATAAACGTCACCACGTTGGGGCATCGCTGCACCTCGTCGATAACCACAACGGTCTTGTTCGCAACCATCGGCTGCGTTGCAGCAATAGACATGCGCATAAGCAGGTCATCCGCGCTTTTTGCCGCCAAAAACGAATCGCGCACGGACGCGTCGGCGATAAGGTCGAACGTCACGACATTTTCGAACGATTCGCTTGCAAAGACGTTGACCAAATATGACTTTCCCACCTGTCGGGCGCCCTTGACCAAAAGAGCCTTGTTAGGCGACGAGGCAAGCCAAGATTCAAACTGTGCTTTCGCTTTTCTCTGCAGCATAAGCGTACCCCTTATTACGTGCTGTTTTAGCACTAGGATACACTTTTCCGTGGTTGCTAGGTGCTCATTTCGACACTTTTTCGAGGTTTTAAAGTGTGTATCACGACACTTTTCCGTACTTTTACACGGGATATTTCGACATTTTTTCGAATTTAAGCCTAACAGCAGCCGGCGAAATCAAGCGCCGCCCGCGCGTCATTTCGCAAGCGCGCTTGATTTGTGTCCGCGCGCGCTGATAGACTCCACCGTGCCTGCAAGGAGCGGGCACGTTTTATCCAGAGTCGGGGTAGAGAGTTGGCTCCACGATCCCGACGCCAACCGGCCAAGAGGCACGGTGGCCCTGCCAACATCGATGAAAGGAGTCCGTATGGACAATTTCTCCGTGCGCAGTGAGCGCAACTTCCACAACCTGGTAGCCAAGCCAAAACGAATGCATCTTCTGGACGAGCCGAGCGGCTATGCCTCGGCCATGGTCAAGAGCAGTCTCTCCCATCAGATGCGCTTTACGGTGCAGGCGCTCGAGGAAGAGCTCTGCGTTGCCGGAGACCCTCACGTACTGCAGATCAAGTTGCTCGGAAATGACTCGCGTGAGCCGTCCAGCTGGAAGCTCTTCGCCGACGGCGCGTGCGTTGCAGACGGATCGGGCGCCTTTGCCCGCGAGTGCTTCTGCGAGGGCGCCGAGGTGTTCCTGGACCCGTGCCGCGACGCCGTCGACGCCGCTGAACTGCGCCAGTGGAGCCAGAGGGAGTACGAGCTGTTGAGTGCGGCGCGTGGGATTGCGGGAGTTTAGGTGGGCAGATAAGCCATCGGCAATTCCGAGATAGCAAGGGCCGAGAATTAGATTCCCGGCCCTTGCCTAGCACTGCTTTATAAGATCGAGCACCGCGGGAATGTCATCGGCATTCCGAAGTGCGACATAGGTCGGTAGACCCGGGCCAAATCCGCCCTGTGAGCGCTTGTCCTGACACAGGCCCTCTGGATCCGTCAGATCGTCAACGCTCTTTGCCAGGCCAACGGCAATCCAGCCACCATTGCTGGTCCTGCCTTCTAGCACGGCGTGCAATTTTCGCTTGCCCGACCTGAAGCCCACATAGTACTTGGCTATATAGGACTCCCACGAAGGGTTACCACTCAGAACGGACTCGCACACCTCATCGAAAAGCCTCTGGTTGAGTCCGCCTTCGGCAAAAGTTGGGTGATTCTCCTGCAGAGTCCAGATAGGCGCCTCGTCAGACTCCCCACGAGAGGGGCGATACTTGTCGACGACATCTGCCGGAAGGTCGGGATATTTCCATATCTCACACGCCTCTTTCGCCAACTCGTTAGCGCGCCGTCTAATCTCTTCCTCGCCCCATTTTTCATGCGAGGCAATCGACTTGTTTAGGTAGAGTGGGCTGCACATAAGTCCCACGTTCGGAAGATTGAGCTTGTCCGAGAACGACCGGTTTGAGTACTCCTGGTTGTAGCCCGTCAGCGTTAGATTTCCCAAGTTGTTGCACAACCTGTCGTGGATGTCTTCCCAGTTCTCACCAAGCGATTCCTTCCAGTCGTGTTCATCATCGATCGTCTGGGGCATGACGTGCTCAATCTGGTAATCGTCAACCGAGATGGGCTCCTTCGGGTGGTGCCAGTTCTCAATGCGCTCCAGGTAATAGCGCTTTTTGGAGAAGCGGTTGTAGCAGTCACGCGTCTTAAACTCCTCGACAAAATGCTCGTCTGTTGGGAAGTACGCGGTCATACCGCTGCTGTGGATAAGGAGCATCGCCGTAACGTACTCCTCTATATCGTCCTGTTGCTCAAGGTTGCGATACATGCCGGCAAAGAAATTATTTAGACCCGTGGTAAGCCTGCCGCAAACCGCCCGTCTGAACAGAAACGACTCGATAGTCTCGCAGATACGTAAAAACGTATTGCGGTCAATCCTGCCTCCTTCATAAACCGAGTAAAGCAGCATCAGCAAAGGTCTAACCGGCTTCACATAAAGATAGGCAATTCTACCGAACACTCGGCGCAGACCCCCGTCTTTCTCCTTGCCAAGGAATAACCTGGCATATCTTTGCGCATATTCGCGGAGTTCCTTCAGCAGACCCTCGGTATCTCCATCGTAGTCATCAGCGAAATAGCGTTTGAACTCGTGGTAGGCCTCGTTTTCCTTCGGCATCCTATTGGGAACCTTGAGCCACAGCCAGTACCAGATAAATGCATTGAACTCTTCTTCGCCGCCTTTACCGAACAAACGCTCGAGCGGATGCCAGTAACCCTCGTAAAGCTTGGTCTGCTCGTCGTTGGGAAGCGACATAAGAACGTAGTTACGAATGAGGTCAATAGGCGTGAGCGGCTTGCCCTTGGAGTTCATGGACTCAAATATGAGCTGGGCATTATCAACGCCAGCGGTGAGCTTAGTGTCGATGACCTGCACGCGGTTTAGCCCCGCCCAAAGCCTTGCTGGGTCGAATGATTTCCCGTGCATCTTTTCACGGAAGAACGCATGGTTCTCGACAATGCGATCCGATTTCTCATCTGGCACAGGAGACCCAGACACAATGGAGAACAGCGTCTCTTTATCGTCCTGCGAGAGCACCAGCTTGTAGCGCGCCAGACCGTTGTAGTCATCATCGTTAAAGAGGTAGTTCTTCCGCAGCGCTGAGATCTTGAGATCGCCAAGGAAACCGGCCTTGTCGGGGTTGCTCTCCAAATAGTCAGCCAAGGCAGAGATCATCAACGAAAACGTCGTCATGCGCTGCTGTCCGTCAATCAGAAGCACGCGCGAAATGCTCGTGGCAGAGCTCTCGGACTCGGGGATATAGAGCATCGACCCCACGAAGTGCGATACGCCATCACGACCCGCTCGCATGACGTCATCCCAAAGCACCTCGCACTCTTTTACACTCCACGAGTAAACTCGCTGGTACACGGGAATGACGAACTGCATCTTCGCCACGCCCATAAGGTCGAGCAGATTTGCCTCGGTTGCTTTCATTTGCGCTTGCTCCCCTTTTCTTGTTTACGCCGTTTGCAGTCAGTCCTCCACTGAGCGGAGGGCGCTAAAGACGAGAGCATCGAAGCACTGAAGCAACCGGGATGCTCATATCGTTAGATTCTACAACGAAAGCAAACACTTACGCCGTCATGGTGGCGCGCGATCGCTGCACGCCACTCCCCAAAATCATACGATGTCAAAAGACTGACACTTGTGTATGCCTTTTGACATTGCCACAGTCTTACGGGCTTCTTGTCTCATATGCCAAGAGCGGATATCTAGATCGCTGCCTCTCCCGCCCAAAGGGGCTCGACAAGAACTGATCGAAGGGCAAATCAGACATCGAGCAAGTCGCCGACCTGCACTCAGCCTCGACAAGTGGCATCGAACACAAGCTCACCGGCATAAAGCTTGCGTTAAAAACAAAAGGGCATGTAACATAAATGGTTGGAAGTTAGTAAATTACCGGTTGGCAAAGTAAGAACCGGGCTATCAAGTTCCAACCATTTATTTTACAAATGGTATTAGCACAACTCCAACCACATATTTAACGAACGGGCCGTTGGATTAGCGATCTAAAATCCGTCACGCCTCTGCGGTCTATCCCCGACTTGATGGTCCTTTCGCAATCCCGCTCGGGATCTTCTTCGAGGAAAGACACAACACCCTTGGCCATGAGGGAGACGAGGCCTTCGAGCTTGATGACGCAATCGTATGCGCACCCCTTCAGGTTCTCCGTACCCGCCCCGGTATGGCCATAGCTCGCGACGATCCCATGAGCGTCGCCGTGAACGCATACCCCGATAACCTTATAAGGACTATAATCCTCCCCTCTGCCTTCGATGACTGATGATCCCGCATGGATAACGGCGCAACGCAGTTGATAGAGGTCTGAAGCTGTGAATATACCTCGCGCCTCTATAACGTCGAACTCCTCGCTTATCTCACTTTGACTCTTCTCGTCTTTTCGCTCTGCCGCCATCTTTTCGCCGGTATTGGGAAGCTCCAGGTATTTAACGCACCAGTCGATGTATCGCATGCCGACGGCTTTTGCGCAGACGTCCGGTATGGTCACGACGAGGTTCAGTGCCGCGAGGAGAAGCCCCGCATCGAAGGCCTTCTCGCATTCCTCCACGAGCCTGCTTGGTGTGCGATGGATTACGGTCGGAAAGCCGTATTCGTTGGCATCGCATTTCAGGCCGCCTGAAGGCCTTGGCTCCCAGGCTGCAATTTCGTCGAGCCTCGAATTCACAGCATCTCTCCCGTCGTTGCGTCGACCTCCACTCCCGACCTCGGGTCTATGAACTCATCGACGGCCTCGTCCTCGCGGTCGGGCTCGGTCACGAAGAGCGGACCGGGTGCATCGATGCGAGGGCCGATCGTGAGCCCGTTGCTCGCGATGATGCGGTCGAGGTTCTGCCTGCGGTAGAGGGTCCTTGCCCGGAGCGTCTCGAACGAGTATCCGCGCCCTCTCATGTCCGTCTCGTTTATGAGCCGGTTCGCGCACTCGGTGTAGCCGTTCGAGATACGGCTGGGGCATTCCCAGTAGTTGAAGATGAACTCGCGGTGATTCTGAACGGTCCGAGCAAGGGCTCTGAACGGATCGAACTCCCTGCCATCGGGAATTTCCCGAATCCAGGCGTCGAACGCCGCCTCAGCCTCCTCGCGTGAGGACGGATGGTCGTCGTAAATGCCGAAGAAGTCCTCCTTGAGGTCGTACGCGGTCATCAGCGTCGAGTAGGAGGAGTCTTCCCGTAGCGCCCTTAGGGCCGACGCCTCGTAGAGGCTGAGGTCGCGCGTCCGCTTCCTAAGGACGTAGGCGAGGCCCTTCTTTAGCTCAAGGCGACCCTTCCTGTCGAGAGCTCCCTGGAGGCCCTTGCGGACCGCGTCCAAGGCCTCGTTGGCTCCCTTCACGACATGGAAGTGGCCGATGACCCATGTCGCGTTCGGGGTGTATTTGGCTATGCTCCTCCAGAACGGCCGGTACATGTCGCTCGAAACCCATCGTACGCGCTCGAGGCCCTCCAACGAGGAGAAATAGGCGTCGAGGTCGGACTGCGTCCTGCCGGGCACCATGTCGAAGACCGTCCTGTGCTCGAGATCAGTGATCACGGTCACCATGCCGACCCTCTTGAGGTTCTTCTCGTCTATGCCCAGGAACGCCGGCACTTTGAAGCGAAGCCTCGAGGCGTTCTCGCGGACGTAGTCCTCGAAGACGCTCTTCACGGTGACGTGCGAGAGCGGGTACTCCTCGGCGACCTCGCGGAAGGTGAGCCTGAGCGAGCGTTGGGCGATGTCGGCGTATGCCGCCTCCGTCATCCGGTGACTCTCGTCGATCCCGCCTATCGCCGGGCGCCACACGTAGCCGCACTCCGGGCATCGCATCCGCGGGAACCCTATCTCGAGCCTCGTCGGGATGCCCAGGTGTGGCGTCGACACAACGCCGACGGTCCTCGCGCCGTGGCTGTGCAGCGTCCCGCCGCACTCGGGACACGATGCGGGGACGGGCCCGCGGTATCTCAGGTCGAACTGCTGGAGCCTCCTACCGCAATCGACCTTGGTCGCGCTGCCGATGAGCTCGCAGTCCCGGACACCAAGCAGCTCCTCGACGTAGCCTGCCACGCCCATCTACTTTCCCCTCGAGAGGTAGGAGGCGAGCTCGGCGATGTCGTAGCGCTTCCCCTGCGAGATGAGGTCGTACACCTGGTCGGCCAGGGGCTCGATCGCCTGCGGGTCGTCGAGCGCCTGCTCGGCGAGGTCTCCAAGCTCGTTGCTCATCATCGACATGAGGGCCCTGATGACGATGTTGCGCAGGCGCCCGTCCGCGAGGACGGCCTCCTTCGTGTTGCTCGTGTTCGTGATCTGCGTGTTGGTCACGGGGTCTGCCGCCACGGCATCGGAGACCGCGTTGACGGCTCGGGCCTTCACGAGGGGGTCACCTTCGTCGCCCCACGTGCGGTTCAGCCTCTCCACGATCCTCGCCATAGTGTCGCGCTTGGGCGCGGTGCCTGAGCCGCCAGCGCCCATCGGCATGAGCTCGCCGCCTTCGACCCCCTCGGGGACCTTCTGGGCCGATATGCGGAAGTCCCGAAGCACGAGGCCGCGCACGTCGACGTCGTCGAGCGAGGTGCCCGCGATCCTGTGGCCGAGCAGCTTTGCGAAGCTGTAGAACACCTCGAGGTCGGGGTCGCCGAAGTCGAGCGCCTGGGACAGGAACGTGTAGGCGGAGCAGTACTTGGAGAGCTTCTTCCTGAAGGTCATCAGCTCCGCGACGCGTCCCGCCGCCTCGTCCGCGCTCCTCTTGGCCCTCTCCGTCCCCTCGGCCTCGCCGGCCGCCTCCGCCCGGTTGGCGCACTCCAGCCAAGTCTCGTAGGAGTCCCTGGCCGCCGCGAACCTCTCGCGGAAGATCTCGGCGGGCCCGGAGACGGCGGAATAGAGGGCGGTCCTGTAGGCATCGCTCTCCTCACCGGCTGCGAGGCCCTTGGACCTGTAGAGCGCCTCCTTGAACCCCTCGACGTCTCGCGTCGCGTACACGTCGGCCGCGTCGAGGGCGTCCTTCAGGTCGTAGACGATGTTCGGGTCCTGGGCCGTGCTCATCGTCGCGCCCTTGTCGTAGGTCTTGAAGGCGGCGAGAACCGTCTCGGGGTCGTTCACGAAGTCGACGACGAAGACCCCGTCCTTGCCGGAGCACGTCCTGTTGACGCGCGAGTAGGTCTGCACGATCTCGATGGCGTTGCCGAGCGGCTTGTCGACGTAGAGGGCGACTAGCTTCTTCTGGTCGAACCCGGTCTGGAACTTGTTGGCCACGATGAGCAGCCTGCTCTCAGGGCGGTCGAACGCCCTCTCGACCGGGCCCGGTCGGGTTCATGTTGGCCTCGGTGTACTCGTATCCGCGCTCGATGAGGGCGAACGGGTTGTCCTCGAGGTACTCGTCCTCGGGCAGGACGCACCTGTCGCCCAGGACCTTCTGGGAGAAGGCGACGAGCGGCTCGCCGGGCACCTTGAAGCGCAGCTTCGGCTCGACCTTGGCGGGGTCGAGGTCCGGACGGGCGCGGAGGTACGCCTCTATCGCGTACTTGTAGCGCACGACCTCGGGACGCCCGGAGGTGACGATCATGGCCTTGGCCTCGCCGTTCAGGAGCGGAGCCACGTTGTCGACGAAGTGGTCGATGATCCACTTGGCCTTCTCCATGACGTTCGTCGGGTGGAGCGAGCGCCACTTGGCGATCTTCCTCCTGGCGCGGCGCTCGTCGACGAGTCTGCCGTCGGCGTCCTCGGACTCGTCCTCGATCCTCGTGAGGGTGCGCAGGGGCACGTATCCCGAGAGCGGGTCGATGATGTAGCCCTCCTCGATCGCCTGCCGCATCGGGTAGAGGTGGAAGCTGCCCATGACCGGATTGCCGTCCTCGTCCTCCTCGCCCGTGGGCGTGCCGAACAGGGTCTTTGTCTCGGCCTTTGGGGTCGCTGTGAACGCGAGGAAAGAGACGTTCGGCGGCATGAGGTTGCTCGCCTGCATCTGGGCGAAGTAGGCATCCATGACCGACCCGCCGTCGTCCGAGTCCTCATCGAAGTCGAGCATCCTCTCGAACTTCAGCTTGTCCGCCGCCGCGTTGAAGGCGGTCTTGAGGGACGCCGCCGAGCTGCCCTCCTGAGAGCTGTGCGCCTCGTCGACGATCACCGCGAATCCGGAGCCGTCAAGCTCGGGCAGCGCCGCGATGTCCGGCCACGCGTAAAGGAACGTCTGGATGGTGACCACGACGATCTCCCTCTTCTGCCGAAGGGCCTCGACGAGCTGGGAGCTCTTGGAGCCGTCGGCGACGGCGCTGCCCCTCTCGTCGCGGCCGACCATGACGACCTGACCGGTCACCTTGGAGAGCTGGGAGATGGTCTTCTTTATGTTCTGGTCAAGCGACAGCCTGTCGGTGACCACCACGACGCTGGAGAACATCTTCTCTCCGTCCGCGCGGCGGAGCCTCGCGAGGTCGTGCGCGGCCCAGGAGATGGTCTCGGTCTTGCCGGAGCCGGCCGAGTGCTCGATGAGGTAGCGGCGTCCCGCCCCATGCTCCCGCGCGTCGGCCAGGACCTTCCTCTCTGCGTCAAACTGGTGGTAGCGCGGGAAGATCTGGGTCGCCGTCTTGCGCCAGCGGCCCGTCGCGTCCTGCCTGTCCTCGACCTCCTCGAAGACGAAGCGGTCGAAGATGGACAGCCAGTTGTCTCGCTGGAGGATGGTGTCCCAGAGGTAGTGGGTCCTGTACTCGCCTTCGGGCGCGTCCGGGTTGCCGGCCCCGCCGTCGCGGCCCAGGTTGAACGGGAGGAAGCGGGGCTTCGCCGACCTGCTCGGGAAGGGGCCGAGGTTCGTGCACATCCAGACCTCGTCCTCGGAGACTGCGAAGTGGACCACGGCGCCCCTCTTGTACATGAGCAGCGAGTTCTTCCTGCCGCCGTCGGGCTCTATGGGCCTGCGCTCGTCGACGTACTCGTCGATGGCGTCACGCACGGTCTGGGTGAGCTCGGTCTTGACCTCGCCGGTGGCGACGGGGATGCCGTTGACGAACAGAGCGAAGTCGAGAGACTTGCTCCCGGCGGTCTGGTAGTGAACCTGGTGCATGAAGCGCAGGATGTTGGCGTCGTAGCGCTCCCTCGCCCCGGGCACGCGCTCGTCGTCCGGGTAGCCAGCCATGCACTCGATGGTCTGGTAACCGGCCACCTGGAATCCCTTGCGTAGCGTGAGAACGGTACCGTTTCTCTCCAGGCTCTTCACGAGCGCGCGGCGCAGCTGGTCCTCCCACCTCGCGCCCTTCTCTCGGCGCATCTTGTCGAGCTTCTCCGGCGCGGTGGCCTCGAGCCAGGCGACGAAGTCGTCGAACACGAGTGCGTCGTTCGGGTCGAACCCCGTATCGTCAGGTGAGAGGGCCCAGCCCGCGCCGCCGAGGGCAGCGACCTTTCGGGAGATGTAGCGCTCGAAGGCATCCTCCTGGTGAATCTTGCGGCGGCCGCTGTACTCGACGTCGCGGCGCTCATATGCACTGTCTATGTCGACTCTTGTCATGGCTATGCCTCCGTGCAGTCGATCTTGCCGGTGACGGCGTGGTGGATGACGGACTTGCGGTACTCGCCGAGCTTCTCGATGAGCTGCTCCTGGCGTGAGATTGCCTCGTCGATGGCCACGCAGCGCTCGTCGAGGTAGGCCGCTATCCTTTTTTGCTCTTCTAAAGGTGGTAAAGGAACGACGAAGTTGTTAAATGCGTTGGTTTGTAGTCGCATGCGCCCCTTGTCAGCAACTCCATTTGCTGAACCGAAAAACACCCGATTGAGGTAGCACATCTGGAAGAGGTAGAGGTAGTAACTCGGGTTGCTTACCGCAAGGTCACGGGCTGAAAACACTCGGTAGTCAGGACTTGTCACTCCTTCATAGCGAGATATATCCACCCAACCTGTTAAGAGGTCCATGTGGTTCATCGCAAAATCGCCAGGATGTACGAGTTGATAATGTGAGTATGTTTCAGCAAATTGCCCTTTTCCTGTGCTGAAATCTTTGGGCCTAATTCCATCTTGTGTAATCGACAGAACTGTCAATCCTTCAACCCCGGCAATTCGTTTTGTAATTTGAAATAGAGCTTTGAGCTTGGAGGTCTGCCAATTAGAGGGAATTTGATCTACCCACTTAATGTCGCTGTCTTTCATCTCTGCGGTTGGGTCGAGGCCCTTTGTCACAGCATGCGCGATGAGGGACTTCTTGTACTCCTTGAGCCTCTCTATGACCTTTTGGCGCTTCTTCACGTCATCGTCGATGGCCGCGCAGCGCTCGTCGAGGTAGGAGACGATACGGCGTTGGACATCACAAGGCGGGACTGTGACGTAGGTCTCGTGCAGGTTGCCTTGGTTAACGTGAAAAACTTTCACATCGATCAAGTCGCGCCGAATCTGCCAGCGCCACATGTCGGTAGAGAAAAGATATGCAAGGTACTTATTCTCAACCTCGTCAACCGGAGAGAGGAGCAGGGTATCGCCTCCGGGATTAACCGGCCGCTCAGAATCGTTGTATATGCAGTCTCCGCACCCGGCAAGGTCCTCTGATGTGCAGGCGAAGATAAAGGAACCTTTCTCGGAATATTTCAGCCCTTTTGGAACCATGCCCGTAGGGACGTGCTTTATGAGCTCTTCGTGGATACCGAATCTATTGTTTAACTTCGAATGCACTTGGGCGTAATTGACGACGGGAGCTCCTTCGTCAACTAAGTCAGCCCTAGTGACGGTCATTCCCTTGCTGCTCATAAAAAGCCTCGGCAACGGCACCATGTTCCAGCCGTCCGGCACCTCACCGAACCACTCAGCACTGTTTATCTCCCTTCTCGTCCTCATGCCAGGAACCCCCTCATGAGCGAGCCGAGGCCGTCCTCGAGCTCGAGAATCTCCTTCGCGATGACCTCGGGGGCACGGGGGCTCTCGTACTTGTAGAAGTACCTGTTGAACGAGATCGACGTGCCGACCACGCCCACCCCACCGTCGCCAAGCGGGTTGGCCGTGAGACCCGTCTTGTTGTCGAACTTGGGCTCGTCCCTTACCGACCCGTCCACCACGGCGTCGGGAGCGTAGGGCAGCACCTCGCTCGCCATGTAGTCGTCGATTTCCATGCCGATTGGAATGTTTTCCGTGTCCTTGAGCTCGGGGTCGAACACCGGGTTGCCCTTCGCATCGACCGCCGGCTCCGCGGAGGGGTCTTGCCGACCGAACACCTTGACGAGTGCCTCGACGAGCTTCGTCTTCTGTGGCTTGGGCTTCTCGATCGCTTTGTGAAGCTTCTCGGTCGCAGCCAGGACCTCGCTGTATGTGAGCGAGGCGCCCTCGTTCTTCTCAACCCAGGAGCGAATGGCGGCGCGGCTCGCGTCCGACAGCTTCTCCATGGGCTTGCTGAGGGTAAAGAGGGCATCCAGCCCATCGGCCGAGGGCTCAATGACAACGCGCAGCGGGCGCTGCGTGGTCACCTTGCGGTACATGAAGTCCTCGACGGGAACGATGACCGACCTGCCGTGGTCGTGCCCGTCTACGTAGGTGCGCACGATCCACGCGGCCTGGTCCTCGCCGACCTCGTAGCGCTTGTTCCCCTGGCTCTTGCGCAGGGCGGTCTTCTCCTCCGAGGCGTCGATGAGCTGCACGTACCCCTTGCGGTTCTCCGGCTTGTGGTTGTTGAGCACCCAGATGTAGGTTGCGATGCCCGTGCGGTAGAAGATCTCGGTCGGCAGCTTCACGATGCAGTCAACGAGGTCCTCGCTGAACAGCCAGCGGCGGATGCCCGATGGCCCGCTGCCGGCATCCCCGTTGAACAGCGGGGAACCCGAGAGCACGATGGCCGCCTTGCCGCCGCCTTCCTCGGGCGGCGCCATCTTCGCCGCGACGTTCTGCATGAAGAGCATGCTGCCGTCGTCAATGTCGGGCTTGCCGGCGCCGAACCTGCCCTCGAAGCCGCGTCCCATCTCCTCGAGGACGACGTCCTTCTCCTTCTTCCACTCCTTGCCGTAGGGCGGGTTCGTGAGCTGGTAGTTGAAGGTGCGTCCCTCGAACCTGTCGTCGTCGAGGGTGTCGCCGAGCATGATGCCGGCCGACAGGTCGGTCATCTGGTCGAGCACGTCTCCCGAGCCCCCGGCGATGTTGCGCAGCATAAGGGCTGCCTTGCCCATGGCCCATGTCGCGTCCTCGAGCTCCTGGCCGTAGGGGACGATCTTGGTTGGGCTGCTGAAGTGCCCTTTGTCGTGCCACTCGTCGAGCTGGTCGAGCGCGTCGCAGATGAAGCCGCAGGTGCCGCAGCTGCCGTCGTAGAGCGTGCGGATGTCGCCGTTGTCGGCGTTGAGCAGCGTGTCCTCGTTTGCGAAGAGCAGCGCGGTTGCGAGGCGGGCGACGTCCTTGGGCGTCATGAAGTCCTCGGCGTCCTGCGAGATCTCCTCGCCGTATCGCTGGATGAGGTGCTCGTAGATGTCGGTCATCATGCGGTCGGAGACCGTCTCGGGCCCGAGGTCGAAGCCCGAGAAGCGTGTGCACACCTCGTAGAGCATGCCCTTCTCGTCGAGCTTCTCGCAGGTCTGCCGCATCTCGAAGCGCTGCAGGACCTCGCGGGCGTTCGCGGAGAAGCCGTTGATGTAGGCCATGAGGGCGTCGCAGGTCTTCGTCGCCCCGAGGTTGGAGAGTGTGAAGCTCGTGACGTTGTAGAAGCAGTGGCCGGAGAGGGCGCAGTACTTCGGGTCGTCGTCGTCCCAGACCCCCTTGGCGGCCTGTCTGCTCACGGCCGCCCGCGTCGGCTCGAGGGCGCACTCGAAGCGCCTCAGCACGGCGAATGGGAGGATGAGCTTGTTGTAGTCGGCGGGGCGAATGACATCACGCACGTAGTTCGCGATGCTCCATATCTCGTTCACGTAGTCGAACGCGGTCTTATCGGCCATGGTTGGACCTCTCTGCGAAAAATAGAATTCCAACCATGTATTTTACAACCGAAAGCCATGATTTGAGCTTTCGGCCAACCAATAGTTTAACAAATCTGGTAAGTGGTATCACCAATCACTGATTTATTGACCCAACCAGTAATTTTACATACCCAAACAAAATAAACCCCGGCGACTCATATCAGAGGCCATTCCCGGGGCATCAATATGCAGTGTACCTATTCATCACCCGATGCCGGCAAGCTGTTGAGCGGCTCACCCTCACCGGCGGCACCAAGGTGCTTCTGTATCTTCTCGATCCGCTTAAGGGTTGAAGTCAAATACCCAAGACCCCTCTTCAACTGCTTAAGCAACCTGCTATCCCTGCGGTCCCCCTTTCCATTCTCCTTCTCTACATCTTCCTCAACACCAGCGATGCTGCGTTGCACGGCCTCGGCCGCTTTCCGAACCAAAATGGCCCCTTCATGCGGGCAGCGGTCAGTTGCCACATCAAGAAAAGCAAGGAGCCTCGAACATTCGACGAGCACGAACTGCGCGTAGTTCTCCCCCATCGATGCCGCCAAGGCAACGCCGCCGGAACCCAATAGACCAAGCGCGGCGCCGCCGCCCGTAATCAAAGCAGTGCCACCGGCCATACCCATGCCGCCGGCGGCCAAGGCCCCACCGCCGGCTGCAGCAAGGCTCGCATTGACAAGCGCAGCCCCGTGAAGACCGACAAACGAGCCTCCAAAGATACCGACAGCAATATCCGGAGCCAATGCCGCGGCCACTCCTCCTGTGCCCAGGGCCGTCGCCACGGCAATAGCGCCACCCACCAAGGCCTTTGGCAATGTGCCTGAAAGCTCACGGATATGCGCCCCGCATTGCTTCTCTAGGGAACGTATGGCGTCCAGATCAACCGCGTCTTGTCTCCTGGGAAATTCATCTTTAACCCAAGACCCACTCTCCTTCAAACCTTTGTATTCCTTCTTCTCTTCATCTCCCAGCTGCGAATAGGGGCAAAACTCAACTAACTCCTGTGCAACCAGCAGGGCGCGCACCTTACCGCCTCGCTGCCGCGAAATAGCCTCAAGGGCTCCGTACGCATCTTCCTCGCTCAAAAAGTAGCTGTCTGCATCTATGCCTGGGCCATCCGCGACCGAATCCCGCCACGCGCGAGCCCAGCTCCTCTTTTGCCCTTTGCGCACTTCGTTCTTCTCGTTCCCGCAGTCGTAGTTGATGGCGGCAAGCTTCAGCGAAAAGGCAATCCTCGTCGTTTCTCTATCTAGGCTATAAAAGTGGAATCCATCGAAGATATCCTGGCGGCGTCTGGCGCGCTCAGCCCAAGCCTCGGACATTTCCTCCGCCATATAGTCCCAGTCGGCATGGAGGGCAAACGCAAGGCGTCCAACCCCAACGTAGTTTATTCGCAAGAAGAACTTCTGGGCGAAAACAACCTTGTTCCCCTCGCATTCGATACCCGCCCTGACCGCCGCCGTCGCCAGATTCGCCAAAACAAACGAAGTGCTCGAAACCGTGACCATGCGAGTGAGGGCCTTGCTGTTGTAGGGCATGAAATGCGAAGCCTTGAGCTTGCGCAAGCCGGAAACCTTGCTCACTTCGCAACGTTCTAGCTCGGCCTTGAGCCTTGAAAGCATGTAGAGACAACGAACGATAACCTCGTTGGCCACGACTGCTGGCACCTGGCTTAAAGCCTGATCGAGAAGACCGACTTCCGTCCGAAGGTCGAAGCGAATGGGCTTGCCGTCCTCGGTTTTGAACGCCGTTCCGTTAAACAGCTTTGAGATCCATTGCTGAATGCGAATATCCTCGCCCTTATAGGCAATCTGCATGTCTTGAAAAACAGGCAGGGAGGAGAGCTCCTTTAGCAGGGACAGCACGACGCCGGGAATGCCCGTCCCCTTACCGGGGTTTGAACTAGACCCCGCCATGTCGCTCACGAGATGCATTGCCCAGAACAGAGTGCCAAACGCGATCTTCTCTGGAACGTTCCTGCCTACAAGAGGGCAGTCGGGATCGAAGGCGGCGGCAGGCAGGTCAAAGGCGACAAACCGGCCGGCCGTATCGGTACCATAGCCTTTGCACGTGAATTGCGAGAGGATCGAACACGCAAGGCCAACCAAGCTCGGGTGGTGCGAGAAATCCCGCAGATGATGTTGGAGCCCGCCGCCAAACTCGGCAGTCAGCTTGTCCGCGGCAAGAGGAAACTCTTTCTCTAGAAAGCGAATAGCGTCTTCTAGAGTTGCATCCGCCTTTGTCATACCCGCAGACCTGGCAATCGTAAGAACGAATTTACCAACCTTCTCGTCGCCCCACTCTTTGGCACCCTCTAGGTTGAAGTCTTTCTGCCAAAGAATATTCAACGCGCCCGTGAGGAGCCCGCTAACGGCCGCAAGTTCATAGTCGAGCTTCATAGCTTTTTCAGCCCGAGGGTCAAAATCAAAGAGGATCTCCTCCCCATCGGGAGCGTCCTTAAAACCAACCAGCACGGCGCTACCGTTCAGCGGCACAGATGTAACTTTGGGCAGTTGAGGCATGGCGTAAACTATCTCGCCGCCACTAAAAACAAGTTCGTCTGCCATACCGGCTTCCTCCTGCAAATGCGTAAAATTAGATTGCTCTACGCTGCCAAATCCCTCTCGTAGAAGTACTCAATAATCTCGATGATGCAGTTGCTAAGAACCTCGTCGGGACAGTTCGCCTCTGGCAGCCTGTATGCCTCATTGTGCACGATAACGCGCGCAGCGTCACGGGTCTATGCCTGCCCATCCAGCGAATCATGTTAGCAAGCCGTTCTCCGATAGTAGAAGTCATCTCGATGTCCACGCTCTTGACCTGCTTGGTCTCAGCGGGTGTCGGCGTGTCCTTGAGTAGGATCCCAAACACAGCCATCTGCTGCTGATCCTAGAATCCTTCGCGCAACCATTCCTTCTGTTTGTCCCCAAATGAGCCACCTACCTCCCCTCCGCCTTCAGCTTTAGCAGCAGGTCGCCCAGTTCGGGGCACTTGCTGGAGAGGCGCGTCTGGGCTCGCTCGCCCATCCCCCATCGCTGGCGGACCTCCTGGGCGCATGGACTCACGTGATAGTCCCCATCCATCACCTGCTTGAGCAATTTGGCGGTCACGCGCGCATCGGCGAGGGCGCTGTGGGCGTGGCCTGTCGACTCGTCGAACTCGATGCCAAACCACGTCGCTGCGTCACTCAAAGAGACGCACCCGTGGCTGCTCATGTCCATGATCGAGGTGTAAAACGCCTGCAGGTCGGCCCAGTCCGTAGGAAATGCGGAAAGATCGACGTGCTTTGCTTGGCACTCGATCAAAAGCTGTCGACGATCCGCCCCGCTCCAACAGACCACCTGGGCGGAGTAGCGCCCGATCAAATCGCTGAGCCTTTTGATCACCATGTAGAGCGGATCGGCCATCGCGGTGCCCACGGCCGATATCCCTGTGAGCTCGCGGACGGGGAACGCAACGCCTTCGGTAAATTCCGTCTGTACAAACTGCGAGAACTCGCCCATAACGTTGCCGTGGTAATCGAGCTTGACGGCGCCGGCCTCGATAATCTCATTGCACAGTCCACGGCGCTGACGCTGCTTTGGCACCGGCGCAAACTCAAAGTCCAGCACGATCTGGCGCGCAAAGTTCGTCGTATCGATAGCCGAGACACCCGGCATCTTTTCAGCTGACACGGTTAGGGCCTTTCTCCGCCAACTGCCGCTTGCTACATAAACGGCTACATTGCCGTAAGGATAGGCGCCCGCGCGGACATGAAAGCGGGACGCAATGCTATGCGCCAGGCGTACGCCATGCAGACGACCCCAAGAGAGTCGCCCGCTCTATTCAAATGCATGAAAAATTAAGGCCCGGTGACTTGAATCAGCGGTCATCCCGGGCCCATCAGAGCTCACAGAGCTCTTGCTTGCTTTGATCTCGCTTTTCACAGCGTTTGTCGGGCTTTCCGAGGCACTCAAGCGGCGTTCGAAGCATAACAAGTCGCTACAATTAAGGCTTTGACCCCTTGACCAAGCAACGGCGCTGCCCAGCTTTCCACCACTTGGGCTGCCGTCGACCTTATTCTAGCCACGGACGTTGGGTTTAACAAATGGATTTTCGGTAACGAGGCCTCGGCAACCGCCGCTGCGCCCTCACATCTCGGCAAACGAGATCAGCTTGACGTCTCCCCTACTCTCCGCGGCATCCCGACATCCCTGCGTAAAGCCACGTTTTGAGAAGAGTGCATAGCTTTTTCGCTGCCGTCTAAAGAGTTCGCTTCGGTGCACGGGCTTTTGCAGCACGTCTTCGCCCACGGGCTCATTGCGCCATTTGCACTCCGCAAACAGCGCAGCGCCCTCGTCATCGTCTTTACGTTGCTCGCGGGGATTCCCGTAGAGCTCGTAATCTCCGAGATCTTCGAGCGCCCCTGAGCAATTGCTTGCACGGTCGCATCATATTGCTCGGGATTGCGACACTCTTGCAACAGCAGGTTGCTCGGCTCCTCAAAGAGATAGCCCGTAGGAGTAAGAAAAAGACGTTTGATGTTGTCCTTGAGCGGTGCGACAGGATCGGATTTCTCGATATATGCGGGAATGCCGCCCATCATGCCATGGCAAACCGCAGCGTCTTCGCGACTCATGTCCCGCCAAAGGCCAAGGGTTGTCGGAGGGTCGAACGTTATAGCTACCTATAATATAGCCAGCTATAACGTCATTCGACGACCGGCGCAGACGCCCGCGCGGACACGAAATGCGCTGCGGTGCCATTGGGGATTATGGGATGCGCTTTCCGCTCGAGGCCTCAACCGGAAACGGCATCCCGTTCTGAACGTCGAATCCGGGACGCAGTTTCCGTTTGGGGACCGTTCCGGAAAATGTATCCCGTTCTGGAGCCAAATACTGGGTCGTAGTTTCCGCCAAGCATGCCATCCGGAAAGCGCGTCCCGTTCTGAGCCTGAATTCTGGGATGAACTTTCCACTGAAGCATCTACTGGAAAATGCATCCCGTTCCGAGGCTTAATTCTGGGATGCACTTTCCGCGGAGAGACTACCGTTTTTCGAAAAAGTACACGTCCCGAAACTTACCAAGACTTCATATCCAGCCACCGTTCACGGTCGCCGATTACCGCCCACCGATTCAAACAAGAAATATGTCGCCAAAAGCAGGTCATCTACCTGCATGGTTAGATTTTGGTCAGCTGAGCGGCAAGTTCCAGCTGATACGTTTTTGCTACCAAAAAGGAGGCGGTAGCTCATGACCCATTGCAATGACCAGCTCATCGACCAACTGCTCACTCAAGCCGAACAAGAGGGGCGCTGTCTGATTCCCCCGAGCACCGCGATCCGAAAAGCGCTCCTTCGGCGCACCGGCGGCACGGTTGTCTCGCCCATGCCGGGGTTGTTTGCGCGAAAAACGCGCTGGGATGAACTCAACCGAGCGCAACGCCATTGCGAGATTATCCGCGCCCTTGCGATCATCCATCCCGATTGGACGTTCTGCTCGTTTTCGGCAGCTTGCCTGCTGGGGCTCGAGGTCTCGTGGCGACACCTGAACGTCGTGCATGTTTGCAGCTCGACAAAGCCGTCGGCTCGTCCGGGCGCACATATTCAGCGACACCAGATTGAGCCGGCCGGAGCAATACGCAGAGCCGGCGTATCGGTAACGCCGCCCATCCAAACGGCCACAGATTGCCTGCTGCAAACTGGTTTTGCCGACGGCATGCCCATTGCCGATTCGGCGATCTCAAAGCTCGGCCTTGCGCCGGAACAGCTGATGGAGGCCGTTGAGCAACGAGCGACTGCCCGCAATGGTCACGCGATTCGCACCGCCCTCACAACGCTTCGATATGCCGACGCCCGCGCCGAGAGCGGCGGGGAATCGGTCGCCCGAGCCGTCATGATCGAGACGGGCTTTGCGCCCGACTGGCTTCAATACGAGCTGACGGACCCCTTCGATTCGGCCAAGCCCATACGAACGGACTTTGCCTGGGAGCGCCAGGCGCGGGAACTCACGCTGGGCGAGCTCGACGGGCTCATCAAATATACCGACCAGACCATGCTGGCCGGACGCACCACCGCCGAGGCGCTCGTTGCCGAACGACAGCGCGAGGCGCACCTATCGCTCTACGGCCATCCGCTCATCCGCTTTACCATGATCGAAGTCCGTTCGGCAGGCATGCTCGCGAAAAAGCTGCAGACGGCAGGCATCCGCCAGACCGCTCTGCCAGCATGGCTTAACGACGTGGAGCTGTAGGGGCCGCTGAACGGCGACTCGCTGCGTCGCATCTTGCCAATCTGGGACATGCTTTCCCAGCAGCCACGCTGGCGGAAAGCGCGTCCCAGTCTGGACGCTCAAAACGGGATGCACTTTCCGGATGGTAGGCCTAACGGAAAGCGTGTCCCAGAATGAACGCTCAAACTGGGATGCAGTTTCCAAGTGAACGACAACCGGAAAGTGTGTCCCATTCCAGGCGCGGATTCCGGGATGCACTTTCCGTTTGAAGCTCCAACCGGAAAGCGCATCCCGTTCTGAGCGCCAATTCCGGGATGCTGCCTCCACTCCAAACAAAAGGCCCCGGCTCGCGATGGAGCTGGGGCCAAAGGCGCAGCATATACAGTTGATGTTGAGCGCGAACAGCCCGTCAGCAATGGGCGTCCGCGTTCTACCCTACCCGCGGTGACGAGCGCGGCTGTACGGCGTATCCACCATGGGCAGATTTGGACGCAGCTTGCCGTCAAACGCGCGGTAGGCATTCTGCACGGCGGGCGCCGTGGGGATCGTTGCGATCTCGCCGATGCCCTTGCCGCCGTATGCCACGGGCAGCAGTTCGTCCTTCTCCACGTAGATGGCGTGGATATCCGGAATCTCGGGCGCACGGAACAGCCCGAGCGTGCCGTACCTTGCCTGGGGTACGCAGTCCTTAAGCGGCCAGTCCTCGGTGAGCGCATAGCCCATACCCATGAGCACGCCGCCTTCAATCTGACCTTGGATCGAGATGGGGTTGACCACCTTGCCGGAATCGTGCGCGGCATAGACCTCGCTCACGCGGCCGTCATCGTCCAGAATGACCACGTGCGTGGCAAAGCCGTAGCAGATGTGGCTCTTGGGATTG
The DNA here is from genome assembly GCA_900546115.1 of uncultured Collinsella sp. Classification (GTDB taxonomy): domain Bacteria; phylum Actinomycetota; class Coriobacteriia; order Coriobacteriales; family Coriobacteriaceae; genus Collinsella. The sequence goes on along the minus strand of URBQ01000016.1, from coordinate 2,792 downwards.
GGGACGTCGGCGCCCAGTTTGTCGGTCGGCTCCAGATACACGTAGCCAAACTCGCATCCCTCGAGCGCCTTGATGGCGGCCGTGGGATCCTGAGGATGCATACCCTGGCCGGCGACGAGTTCCTGTGTGCGCAGCTGGTAGGCGCGGCCGTCGTCGTACTCGATCTTGACGCCGTCGCCATGCGCGCTCACGGGAGCATCGGGCGCGGGCTTGCCGGCCTCGATGCCGACCATGGCATCGCGCAGCAGGAAGGCGGCGCCGCGCACGGCCTCGCCGGTCACGACCGTCTGACGCGAGCCAGACGTGGTGCCGGAGTCGGGAGCTTTCTCGGTGGAGCACTCGCCGTTGGCAATGCAGTGAAGCGGCAAACCGCATGCCTCGGCAACGTCCTGCAAAAAGACGGTGTTACAGCCCTGGCCGATGTCGGACGTGGCGGCATAGACCACGGCCACGCCGTTCTCGACGCGAATCTTGCAGCGGCCGGCATCGGGCAGGCCCACGCCCACGCCGGCGTTCTTCATGGCGCAGGCGATACCGGCGTGTCCGGGATGCGCATAGTAGGCATCTTTGACCTCGAGCAGCGTCTCCTTAAGCGCCGTGGAGCAGTCGGCAATCTGGCCGTTGGGCAAAACCTCGCCCGGCTCGATGGCGTTTCTATAACGAATCTCCCACGGGTCCAGACCGACCTTCTCGGCCAGCAGGTCGATCAGGCTCTCGAGCGCAAACTCGGACTGGCACACGCCAAAGCCGCGGTACGCGCCGGCGGGCGGGTTGTTGGTGTAGTAGCCAAAGCCGCGGATGTCGGTGTTCTGGTACTTGTAGGGGCCGACGGCATGCGTGCAGGCGCGCTCGAGCACCGGGCCGCACAGCGACGCGTAGGCGCCGGTGTCAAAGTTGATCTCGCAGTCCAGACCGGTAAAGTTGCCTTCGGCGTCGCAACCCAGCGTAAAGGTGCCGTCCATGGCATGGCGCTTGGGATGGAACGCGAGCGACTCGGCACGCGTGAGCTTGCACTTCACAGGACGCTGGAGCTTATAGGCAGCAAGCGCGGCCAGGTGCTGGACCGAAACGTCCTCCTTACCGCCAAAGCCGCCACCCACGAGCATGGTCTCGACGACCACACGCTCGAGTTCGCTATCCCAGCCAAACATGTGGGCGCACTCTTTGCGCGTATCGTAGGCACCCTGGTCGGTCGACTGCACCTTGACGCCGTTCTTGTACGGGAAGGCGACGGCGCACTCGGGCTCCAAGAAGGCATGCTCGGTAAAGGGCGTGGTAAAGCGCTGCGTCACGGTGAACGCGCTCTCTGCCAGCGCCTTGGCGGCGTCGCCGCGCGTCACGTGACGGCTCTGGCACACGTTGTCCTTGAGCTCCACCGTGTTGCCAAAGGCAAAGAAACTGTCGTGCAGGCGCGGGGCGTCGGCAGCCCTGGCCTCGACAATGTTACGCACGGGCTCCAGCGGCTCGTAATCGATCTTTACGAGCTTCTTGGCCTTCTCGAGCGTCGCCTCGTCCTCGGCAACCACCAGCACAATGGCATCGCCCACGCAGCGGGTGATATCGCCCTGGGCGATCATGACGTCCCAATCCTGGATAAGGTGGCCGACCTGGTTGACCGGCACATCCTCGGCGCGCAGGATGCCCACCACACCGGGCAGGACCTCGGCCTTGGAGGTGTCGATGGAAAGCACACGGGCGCGCGGATACTTGGAGCGCACGGCGCTGGCATAGGTCAGGCCCGGCTGATCGAGCTCGTCGATGTCATCGGGGTACTTGCCCTCGCCGAGCACCTTCTTGCGCACGTCGATACGGAAGGCGCGCTTGCCCACGCCGTACTCGTCTCCCTTTTCCAGGGACTCCTCAATCCGGGCGTCACCTCTCAGGATGGCCGCCGTCAGCTGGATGCCTTCGATAATCTTCTTATATCCTGTACAGCGGCAGATATTACCCTTTAGCGCAACCTTGATTTCCTCCTCAGTGGGGTCCGGAACGCGGTCAATCAGCGCCTTTCCGGCCATCACCATGCCCGGCGTACAGAATCCGCACTGCACGGATCCCATCGCTCCAAAGGCGTACACAAAGGCTTCCTTTTCCGCGTCGCTTAATCCCTCCGTGGTAATGATGTTTTTGCCCACTGCCCGCCTGGTGGTCAGGACACAGGACTTGACGGCCTTTCCGTCCACTACGATTGTACATGTACCGCAGGCGCCTTCGCTGCACCCGTCTTTGACAGAATGAAGGTGAAGGTCATCCCTCAGATAGCGCAGAAGCGGTTTGTCCTCGCTGGTGCAGCGTTCCACTCCATTTACTGTAAAACAAAAGCTCTCTCCCATTTTATTCCTCCTGCCTCTGCGCCTTTACCGTGAAAATGCCGTCGGCATCCAATATGATTCCTCTTGGACATTTGACTGCACACATACCGCAGGCGATACACTTTGCTTCATCGATTACCGCGTGGTTATTATCTATCCTGACGGCATCCGCCGGACAGTTCTTTACACAGATGCCGCAGGCAATACAGCCCGCCGAGCAATCCTTCCTTGTCCGGGCTCCCACATCCTGGTTCATACATGCCGGATAAATCGGATATTCCGGCGTGGTAATGCGTATCAGGCCCTGTGGACAGGCTTTCACGCACAGGCCGCAGCCCACACATTTGCCCCGGTCCACATCCGCAATCCCAAGACCATTTATGTGAATGGCGTCCATCTTACAGGCCGTCACGCAGCTTCCCATGCCCAGACATCCCCATTTACATTTCAGTATGCCGTCCGGATGGTCTGCCAAGATCT
>URBQ01000015.1 GCA_900546115.1 uncultured Collinsella sp. | reverse complement strand
GACTTGCAGCGACGGACCTCGGGACGCTCTTACACCACGTCTGCGCGCGCCACCCCACGGCAGCCCCCTTGCGCGTCATTCGCCCCACGAAAGCGGCTCTATGCTCCAAAAACGACGTTCATGATCACGATGACCACCAACAGCATGCTGTTGACCGCTATGTCTGAATAACAGACGCCCTCCACTCATCTATACTCAAGAGCGCATGCACATCGCCCCCGAATAACGATGAGAGTCGAGGCCCCCATGCAGCAGCTCACCGAACAAGAAAAGAAACGCATCCAGCGGTACTGCACATACCCCAAGATCGCTACGACCGCACTCGTCATGTCGTTCGTAGCATGCCTGTTGATGTTGCCGCTCCAAATGATCAACGATATCGCGTTCCACCAAAAGGAATTCCAACCCGCGGGCATATATACCGCCATCGCACTCACCGTAATCGAACTCGTCATCTTTTGCTATTGCGCTCTTGCGCCGCGCTTTGGAATGCAGGGCAGACAGTGGAAGGAGCTGCAGAGCAGGCTTGCGGTAGCCCAGACCAACAAGGACCGTTCCGCGGAGGTCGCCGGCGTGCTCGCCACACAAGCTGCCGGTCGCCTGCTCAAAAACAGTGATAACGATCTCGCGCGCAACCTGGGCGGCGCCGCGGAGGTCGCCGGCGCCGTAGGGGCAGTCGCCACGGCGGCAGACGTGCTGGTCGAGACCTCAAGCAATGCCGAGGCCATGGCAAACGCATACGGTGTGACGATTCCAAGCGTCAAGAAGCAGGTCATAGCTCTCGCAGTGGTGCCCGCCATTGTGCTGCTTGGCGTCTACATCCCGCAGTTTGTCCAGGGAAATAACGAGCTTCAGGCCAGAAAGGCTGCAGCTGCCGAGCAGCTCGCCATCGCACAAGATGCCTTGGAGCCCGTGTGCGAACGTGTCGCGGCAGACGACCCGTACGAGTCGTATCACGACTACGGCTACCGCATTATCGGCTATCTGCGCGATAATGACCTCGGCGCTCAAGCGGCCTATGTCTACCTTTCTTTTGATGCAAACGGCATGCTCACGGACGTCGATTACACCAGTCAGATCGACCCCGAGGCAAGCCTTGCAGACAACCTCGCCCGCGCCGAGCAGGACATCGCGACACTCTGCGCCCCGCTCAACGGGTTGGACATTTCCGTTGCCACACCGGACCTCCTCGCGCCATGCAGCCTGTCGGATGAATTTAAACAGGCATTTTTAGCCGGATCCCTATATGAAGAAATCAGCATCAAGACGGAGGACGAATCTATCAAGTCGTACTACACCTTTGACACCGAGCCCAAAGAAGAGTTCGACGAATACACCCATCCGGAAATTAGGCTCATGCTCTCTGCAAAAAAGCGCTAGGGGCTTGCGCTCTGATTTCCGCTCGCAAACGCCGTCTATATCTCGAGGTCTAATACTTTTCCGAGAAGTGAACGACCGTTTTTGGACCCCCGAAGCATCGACATTTTCAGACGTCAAAACCGCAGGATTTGGCTGCCAAAACCGCAGGAAATTGCATCTCAAAAGTGTCGATGCTTCGGGGGTCCGTTTTTGCTCGTTCACTTCTTGGAAAAGTATTAGACCTCGATTTACAAGCCACTCAATGTGACAAAGGGACTGTCCCTTTGTCACATTATTCGGAGCGCAGGGCTTCCACAGGGTCCTTCTTGGATGCGCTGCGGGCCGGCAGCAGGCCAGCGACGACCGTCAACAGCACCGAAATTGCAATGAGCACCAATGCATCCTGCATGGGCAGGCTCATCAGATTGGGGACCTGTTTGGCCGCAAGCGCCCAGGCATTGACTGGGAAGCTCACAAGCACCACCACGACAATAGCAAAGACGCCGGCGATGAGGCCCTCGATAAAGGTCTCGGCATTGAATACGTTTGCCACGTTGCGCTTTGATGCGCCGATCGCACGCAGGATGCCGATCTCCTTTTTGCGCTCCAGCACGCTGATGTAGGTGATGATACCGATCATGATGGAGCTCACCACCAGGCTGATACTCACGAATGCGATGAGCACCAAGCTGATGGTGTTCACGATGTCGGTTACCGAACCCATGATGATGCCCATGTAGTCGGTGTACGAGATTGCCTGCTCATCGTGGCCGGCGGCTTTGACCTGCTTGTTGTACGCATCGATGTGATCGAGCACGCGCTCCTTGGCCTCAAAGTCGCGCGGGAAAATCTTGACCGAGATGGGGTCTGCCTCGTCCGCATACCCCAACTTGGTCAGATTGTTGTCGTAGGTGAGCTTCGACGCCTTGGCATAGCTCATCATGAGCGAACTCAGGTCCTCGGCGTCCATGTTAAAGTGGATGGCATGAGCAAAGGCGCTCGCATCCACGTGTATGGCGCTCGCCAGATTGGCAAAGCTCGACGACATCTGCGTTGCCATCTGGTCCATGAGCCCTGCTGCGCCCGCCTTGAGCTGGGACGATACCGTCGATGCTATCTGCTCGCTGATTGTCTTCATCACCTGATCCATAGCCTGCTGCAGATACGGAGCCAGCTGCTTTTGCACATAGTCGGTCATCGCCTGCTGCAGGCGCTCGGCCAGGGCATCGCCGCCGAGCGCTTTGAGCTGGGCCAGGATTTGCCGGGCTGCGGCATCATGCTCAAGATATGCCGAGAATGCGGCAGCGAGCTTTGACGCGTCCTTAAGATCTTCGGGCGTCAGGGCCTTAAACTGCTCCGACTGCACAAAGCCCTCAAACAGCTGGTTGGCAAGCGTTCCCACCTGCTGCATTTGCTCGGGTGTGAGCTCCAAGCCATCGAAAATCCCCGAGAAATCTGGGGTTGGCGCTTTGGCCATGATGTCACTAAAGTCGATGTCCTTCCCGATGCCCGAAAGGTCAATGTCCAGCCCGGATAAGTCGATACCAGAAAGGTCGATACCGCCGACCGCACCCGAGAGCGCAGATGTATCGAACGAGAACGCGTTCTTCAGCTCCGCCTCGTCCACGCTGAACATACTGCCCAGATCCACGACCTGTTTGGCCTCGCCCTGCAGTTCATCGAAAGACTTGCCCGTAAAGACATCCGTCTCGGGATGCGCAAGCTGCTCTTGCACAATCTGCGAATTGGCGGCACGTTCCATAAGCTGGCGAGTCAGCGCATGCGTATAGGCAATGCCCGGAGACAATGCACTCGCATTGGCCGCCTCATTAGGTCGCACCACGCCCACAATACGCACGTCAATACCGTCGGCAACTTTGGCCGTCATAAAGTCGGCGTCGCCAGACATGTCAGTCCACATGCCGGTCTCTTCGTTTTTGCGATAGGCATCGGCCGGCGACAACACCTTAAACGTCGTAGACAGCGCATCGTCGATGGTAAAGTCGGTGCCGGTCTCGGGCGTTTTGACCCCACCGTCAGCCGTCATGGCGCTGTCAACCAGATCGTTGAGTTCATTGATATCCAACGCGCCAATGCTATAGAGCGTGTAATCGCCCACCGTTCCATGACTCGAAAGCACCATTACAGCTTCGTTAGCAGACGTAGGCCAATGTCCCGCCACGACATCGTACTGGCTGTCGAGCAGGCTCTGGTCGTCAATCATCTCGTTAAAAACCGAGGTTCCCATGGAATCCATGCTCACCGTCACCGTCGAACTCGCGCCGCCGCTCATGGCCTCGGTCATAGCGTTGGGAACAAGTCGAACGGGCTTCTCGTCACCCTTACCCGCACGATAGACAACCGGCGCCACACCATAACCGTACTGGATGGTATTGACTTCTTTGTCAATACCATCGCCGCCGTCGTCAAGCCACGCCCTAAAGCTCGTCATGTCGTTGGACTTAACGCTCGCAAACATATCCTTTACGGCCGTGACCACAGGGATCGTATCGGTCCCCTTCATTTTGCCGTCGGTGCCGTCGTCGGACGAACCCTCGTTCTTGGACGTATCGTCATCCGCAGCCCCCTGTCCGCCCATCATGGACGACAGGTCGTAGTCCTGCTTGGAAATGGTGAGCGGGTGGCTCGAGAGCGTATCCTCCTCGACCTTTTTGATGTAGCCGTTTACGCCGTTGGACAGCGCCAGAATCGCCGCGATACCGATAATGCCAATCGACCCCGCAAAGGCCGTCATGGCCGTGCGGCCCTTTTTGGTCATAAGATTTCGGGCAGAAAGCCCCAGCGCCGTCACAAAGCTCATCGAGGTTTTGCGCGTAGGCTTAGCCTCACGGCGCGTGGCCTTTGCTACATCAAAGGGGTCGGAATCGTCAGTGATCTTGCCGTCCGCCAGGTTGACGATGCGCGTGGCGTAATGGTACGCCAGCTCGGGATTGTGCGTGACCATGATGACCAGACGGTCACGCGCCACGTCCTTGAGCAGGTCCATGACCTGCACAGATGTCGTTGAATCCAAAGCGCCGGTCGGCTCGTCGGCAAGGACGATCTCAGGGTCATTGATCAAGGCGCGGGCGATGGCCACGCGCTGCATCTGCCCGCCCGAAAGCTGGCTCGGACGCTTGTTAACGTGCTCGCCCAGACCAACTTTCTCCAACGCCTCGCGCGCACGCTGGCGGCGCTCGGCATGCCCCACGCCCGTGAGCGTGAGCGCCAGCTCGACGTTTTCCAAGATGGTCTGGTGCGGAATGAGGTTATAGCTCTGGAACACAAAGCCGATGCGGTTGTTGCGATAGGCATCCCAATCGCGATCGCGAAAATCCTTGGTCGAGATGCCATCGATCAGCAGGTCGCCGAAATCAAAGTGATCGAGCCCGCCGATAACGTTGAGCATCGTGGTCTTGCCCGAACCCGAGGGACCCAGAATGGCCACGAACTCGTTATCGCGAAACGCCAAGCTCACGCTGTCGAGCGCCACCTGCGTAAACGACTGCGCAACGTACCTTTTGCAAATATCTCTGAGATCCAGCATGGACGGCAACCTCTCTCGCGCGGGCGCGCTCGCCCGCTCCCCCGCCGTTCACGTTCGGCGCGCTTGTCCTACTCTATCCTCATTTTTGGCCGATACCAGTGAGGAATGTAACGAACCGCGCCAAAAAACGAACGGGACAGCACGCCGCATGGCGCACCATCCCGCATATAACATCCCCGATGTGACAAAGAGGCTGTCACTTTGTCACATTCCAATGCGCGCTACTTTTCGAGCCCGCACGGCATAACGTTAGCGCTGCCGCGGCGAGCCTCAGTCACGGCTGCAAAGAAGCGATAGCCGCCCGAGAAGTTAAAGCACTCAAAGCCATGCTGCGCCAAAATGCGGCAAGCAATGTAGCTGCGAATGCCGCTCTGGCAAATTACGTAGACCGGCTTGGCCCGGTCGAGCTCGCCCAGGCGATTGCGCAGATCATCGACGGGAATGTTTACGAAACCATCGATATGCCCGCGCTCATACTCCCCTTCCGTACGAACATCGAGCAGCTGCACGCTGCCATCGCGTGGCAAGTTGGGCTCATCCTCCCAATGCCACTGCGCCAGTATGCCGCGATTGAGGTTCTCGATCATAAAGCCCGCCATATTGACGGGATCCTTCGCCGATGAGTACGGCGGCGCGTATGCTAGGTCCAAATCCTTAAGCCTATCGCCGCGCATGCCTGCCTGGATGGCAGTCGCCAGAACGTCGATACACTTGTCCACACCATCGATGCCCACGATTTGCGCACCCAGCAGGCGCAATCCCTGCTTCTCGAAGATAACCTTCATGGTCAGGGGCGTTGCACCCGGATAATAACCCGCATGCGAACCGGGCGACAGGACCACGCTGTCGCAGTCAATTCCCGCCGCGTGTGCTGCCTTTTCGGATAGTCCCGTGCTTGCCGCCGTCAAGTCGAATACCTTGATAACCGATGAGCCCAACAATCCGAGGTAGCAGCTGTCCATGCCGGCTATGACATCGGCGACGACACGCCCCTGCTTGTTGGCGGGGCCGGCGAGCGAAATGACCGCGTCCTCGCCGGTCACCTGATGCGTGACCTGCACGGCATCGCCCACGGCATACACGTCGGCAGCAGAGGTCTCCATGCGGTCGTTGACCACAATAGCCCCCTTGATGCCCAGTTCGAGCCCCGCCTCTTGCGCCAGATGGCTCTCAGGTGCCACGCCAATGGCAAGCAGCACCATATCGGCTCCGATAGGGTCATCGCCCGCAACATGGGTGACAACGCGGCCATCAACTTCCTCAAAACCTGTCACATCGGCCTTGAGGCGCAGATCGATACCGTGCTCACGCACCTCGGTATGCAAAAGGGTCGCCATGTCGTAATCCAGGTTGTTCATAAGTTGGACGGGACGCTGCAGAAGGGTCACCTGGAGCCCCAGCTCGCACAGATTCTCCGCCGTCTCGACGCCAATGAAGCCGCCGCCGATCACGACGGCACTGCTCGGTCGCCGCTCTCGAACATAGCTGTGAATACGCAGCGTGTCCTCAACGGTGCGTAGGCTAAAGATTTTATCCGAGTCGATGCCCGGCAACGCAGGGCGAATCGGCTTTGCACCCGGCGACAGGATGAGCTTGTCATACGTCTCGACAAATTCCTCGCCCGTCAGCATATTGCGAACCTCGACCGTATGCGAATCGGGATGGATGGCAAACACCTCGTGACTCGTCTTGACCGCAATGCGAAAGCGATCCCAAAAGCCCTTGGGAGACTGCAGCGTCAATGCGCCCTCTTCTTCTATCACGCCGCCAATGTAGTACGGAAGCCCACAGTTGGCATACGATACAAAACCCGTGCGCTCAAAGATGACAATTTGGGCCTGCTCGTCGAGTCTGCGCAAACGTGCCGCCGCCGATGCGCCGCCCGCGACGCCTCCAACGATAACCACCTTCATAGCCAACGCACCACCTTTCCCGTGTAGCCGCTTATGCCGCCGATATTCTTGACACTGCCATACCCAGAACGCTTAAGAAAACTCACAGCTTGGTTGCTTCGCGCACCGCTCAGGCAATGCACGAAAAGCTGCGTGCCCTTTCGACGTATACCCATGATGCTACCCCGAAGCAGAAAAAAGAGTCGCTGTTTCCAGCGACTCCCCTTCAGTTGTCTGTCCCACGGACTTACTGTTCGCTCTTCGCGAGTGCCTGATCGATCAGTTTGTTGAGCGCCTCGCGCTGCTCAGCGGAGTTGACGCCGCCCATGATCGGCTCTCCCACAATGTTACCGTTCTGGTCGATCACGTAGGTGGTCGGGAACGAGTACAGGTTGGAGGTGAACTTTCCGGCCTCGCTGTCCGACTTAAACCAGATGTTCTTATACGTCACGCCCTTCTTGGAAAGCACGTCCTTAGCATCGGCCACCTCGTCTTTATTGCCATCGAGCGTAAAGGAATTAACGCCCACGACCTGGCCGCCCTTCTCGGCAAGCTCCTTGTTGAGCTTCTCCAGATCGCCCAGCTCTCCCACGCACGGCTTGCAGGTGGTAAACCAGAAGTTCATGACGGTGACCTTGTTCTTGGAGAACAGCTCGTCGCTGTTTACATCGTTGCCGTCCAAGTCCTTGCCCTTAAAGCTGGGGAACTTCGTCTCCCCGCTCTCGCCGTTGGTCATACCCGCGGTCGAGGCATCAACGCTCTCCCCCTCGCCGGGCGTGCTGCCACATCCGGGGAACTCCTTCTCCAGCGCCATGAGCTTGTCCTCGATCTCCTTGACCTGCTGCGCGCCGGCCTTAAGCGTCTTAAGCTCGTCAGCCGCAAACTGATCCTTGGCGCCCTCGATGGTATCGAGCAAGAAGTCACCGTAGTTCTTGCCGTCCTCAATCATGGGAGTGTCTTTGTTGGCCGCAAGGAACACCTTTTCCCATAGGGCGTTATCGCTCGCAAAGATCTCGTTTTCCTTTTGCAGCAGCTGCTGGTACAGCTTGGCCGCCTCCTCGGCGCTCGACGGCTTTTGTGCCACAAGCTCGGCAATCTGCGCATCGCCGCTCGTGGCATCCTTCGCGTCGCCCTTGGGGGCAGAGCACGCCGCGAGAGTCAGCGCCAGCACGGGCAGCATCAACAAGGCCGCAATTTTTGACAGTTTCATGGTTCCTCCGTTTATATCGAAACTTATATAGGTACCTATTTGTTTTCGCAGGCTTGCGTGGACTGCGCGGGTTTGTCGCCCGTCACACCCAGCCCATAGCGAAAGCTAATAGCATCGACGGGGCACGCGCCCACGCATTTGCCGCAACGAATGCACTCGGCATGGTCGGGCGTACGCGTAACGTCCACGTCCATCTGGCACACCTTGGCGCACTTGCCGCACGAGACGCATTTACAATGATCGACCTGAATCCCCAGCAACGACACCTTGTTCATGAGTGCATAAAATGCGCCGAGGGGGCAAATCCATTTACAGAAGGGGCGGTAGAACAGCACGCTCAGCACCGCAACCACAATGAGGATCGCGAGCTTCCAGGTAAAGAGCTTTCCCAGCGCGGAGCGGATTCCCGTATTCATGATGGACAGCGGAATCGCGCCCTCGAGCACACCCTGCGGGCAGATGTACTTGCAAAAGAACGGGTCGCCCATACCCACATCGTTAACCACCAAGACGGGCAGCAGCACCACGGCAAACAGCAGCACGGCATACTTGATGTACGTGAGCGGCTTGAGCTTTTTCGTGGAGAGCTTCTTGCTGGGAATCTTATGCAAAAGCTCTTGCAGCCATCCAAACGGGCACAAAAAGCCGCATACAAAACGCCCCAGCAGCACGCCGATCAAAATGAGCGTTCCGGTGACGTAATACGAAAAGCTGAACTTAGACGAGCCCACCACCGACTGAAACGACCCGATAGGGCACGCACCCGAGGCCGCCGGACACGAGTAGCAGTTGAGCCCCGGCACGCAGACGGCTTTGCCCGCCCCCTGGTAGATGCCTCCCTTGGCAAAGTTAGGCAGGTGAATATTGGTCGCAAGCGTCGCCGCCGCCTGAATCAATCCGCGGAATCTCGCCAAAAGATGCGATGCAGTGTTTTTTCTTTTATCCAATTCCGATACACTCCAAGCACATCCTGATTGCCTTGGCCAGCACGGCATCTGCCTCGCCGCGCATAACGCCAAAGCACACCATGGCTACCCCAACGATCAGCAAAGCCACCTGCGCCACAGGCTTAATCGCTTTGAACAATCTGACCACTCCTTTCGTTTCGCGACCCATTGGACCATACCGACTATAAAATCCGTGTTAAGCGTGAATGACTATGCAAGGAGAACGTTATGCGCATCTTGGTCGTCGAGGACGAGCGGGCGCTGTGCGATGCGATCGCACGCAGCCTGCGCAACTTGGCCTATAGCGTCGACTGCTGCTACGACGGGCAGCAGGCCCTCGATCTACTCGATGTCGAGACCTTTGATCTTGTCGTGCTCGACCTCAATCTCCCCCATGTCGACGGCATGACCGTGCTCAGGCAACTCAGAACAACTGATTGCGAGACCAAGGTGCTCGTGCTCTCGGCACGCGGCGAAGTCTCCGACAAGGTGGCGGGGCTCGATGCGGGCGCCAACGACTACCTCACCAAGCCGTTCCATCTTGACGAGCTGGCGGCACGCATCCGCAGCCTCACGCTCAGGCACTTTACGCAAAACGACGTTGTTCTAACCTGTGGATCGCTGAGCTTTGACACCAAAGCGCGCCTCGCCTCCGTGGGCGGCGAGACCCTATCCCTCACGCGCAAGGAGACCGGCATCTTGGAATACCTGATGCTTAACCAGGGGCGGCCGGTGAGCCAGGAAGAGCTTATCGAGCATGTATGGGACAGCAGCGTCAACAGCTTTAGCAACGCGACCCGCGTGCACATCTCGTCGCTGCGCAAAAAGCTGCGCGGCGCGTTGGGGCACGACCCCATCCGCAACCGAATCGGCGAAGGCTACGTTATGGAGGACGGCAAATGAAGCGGCTGTCGCTGCAGTGGCGCATCACGTTGATGACGGCACTGCTGATATGTTCAACCTGCGTACTTATGAATTGCCTGGTTGGCTACTCCGGCATGCGCTACATGGACTCGATCGGCAATGAACTATCGGCGCACAGCAAGGTGGAGGCGGCCTCGCCCAGCTCATTTGACCCGACAAACAAAGAGCTCGACGACGCGCTGACCATCGTCGTGAACGACGCCCAAGAATCGTTTGGCGCGACGAGCTGGTATATAACTGCAGCGGTGACGCTGCTCGGCGGCGTGCTGGCCTACTTTGTGAGCGGACATGCGCTGCGGCCGTTGCGCTTCTTTGCGACGCAAGTCGAGAGCGTGCGGCCCGACAACCTCGCCGACACAAAAATCAGCGAGGACGTGCCATCTGAACTCAGGCGCTGCAGCGCGTCGTTTAACGACATGATTACCCGCCTTGACGAGGGATTTTCCGCACAAAGACAGTTTACGGGCAATGCGGCGCACGAACTGCGCACGCCGCTTGCGCTCATGCAGGCCCAGGTTGAGCTGTTTTGCGCCGAGCACCCCGACGTCGATGCCGATACAGCGAGCCTGCTCGGGCTGCTGCAGGAGCAGACCGAGCGAATGACGCACATGACAAAGACCCTGCTCGAGATGAGCGAGCTGCGCAGTGTCCCTTGCAACGATGTGATTGACCTAGCGCCGATGATCGAAGAAGTGCTCACGGACCTGGCACCCCTTGCCGAGCAAAAAGACATCACGCTTACAAGTGAGGGCGACGCGCAAACGATCGGCAGCGACACGCTGATCTATCGGTTGCTGTTCAACTTGACCGAAAACGCCATACGCTACAGCGCGCCCAACTCGACCGTGCAAATCAACGCCTGCGCCGAAGGCGACCGCGTGCTGCTACGCGTGCGCGACCAGGGACCGGGCATTCCCGAGCAATACCAGACGAGCATCTTTCAGCCCTTCTTTCGCGTCGACAAATCGCGCAGCAGGGCATATGGCGGCGTGGGGCTGGGGCTTGCACTGGTCTGGGAGATTGCCGCACTCCACGGCGGCTCCATCGAGGTCGAAGAGAGCTCGGAGCGCGGAACGACCATGCTCGTGACTCTTCCCGCGCATAACATCGAAGATGCGACAAAGGAACTGCCCCTTTGTCACATCTGTTAGTTCGCAGGATACGTGAGGCCCAAGATGCGCGAAATTGGGCGAAGCGCCAGCAAAAAGCCCCCGCTTCCAAGCGGAAACGGGGGCTAGGTGAGTTAGCTTACTCAAACTCGACCGTGCCAACGGGCTTCGGCGTGAGGTCGTAGCAAACGCGGCAAATACCGGGGACCTCGGCGGTGACGCGGGCGGTAATGCGCTTGAGTAGCGCCCAGTCGAGCTCGGGAACCTCGGCAGTCATGACATCGACGGTGTTGATGCAGCGGATGATGCAGGGCCAATCGTAGGCGCGCTTGCCCTCGCGCACACCGGTTGCGCGGAAGTCGGGCACGACGGCAAAATACTGCCAGATGGTCAGACCGGCCTTGTCGATCTCCTCGCGCACGATGGCGTCGGCTTCGCGCAGCGCCTCAAGACGGTCGCGGGTGATGGCACCAAGGCAGCGGACGCCCAGGCCGGGACCGGGGAACGGCTGGCGCTCAACCATATTCTCGGGCAGGCCGAGCTCGCGACCCACGACGCGGACCTCGTCCTTGTACAGCAGTTTGACGGGCTCGCAGAGCTCAAACTGCAGATCCTCGGGCAGACCGCCCACGTTGTGGTGAGCCTTCACGCCGTCTTGGGACTCCAGGATGTCGGGATAGATGGTGCCCTGGGCGAGGAAGCTGACCTCATCGCCAACCTTGCGGGCCTCCTCCTCGAACACGCGAATGAACTCGGCGCCGATAATCTTACGCTTGGCCTCGGGATCCTCGACGTCCACGAGCTTGTCCAGGAAGCGATCTGTGGCGTCAACGTAAACCAGGTTGGCATCCATCTGATTCTTGAAGACGTCGACGACCTGCTCGCTCTCGCCCTTGCGCATCAGGCCGTGGTTAACATGCACGCAAATGAGCTGCTTGCCGATGGCCTTGATGAGCAGGGCCGCGACAACCGAACTGTCGACACCACCGGAAAGAGCCAGCAGGACCTTTTTGTCGCCGATCTGCTCGCGGATTGCAGCGACCTGCTCTTCGATGAACGCCTGGGCAAGTTCGGGAGTGGTGATACGTACCATGTCGTCGGGACGCTTGTTGGGATCCATGCAGAGCTCCTTCTCGGTTCGATGGAAATGCGCCGCGCGTATGCAGACGCACCGTCATATGACCTCATTATATGCAGAACGAGATACGTTTCCCATCGCTGCGACAGAGCTTTTTGCAGGGGCGGCAGTTTTTCTATATCCCAAGGTCAGCTAGACTTCGGTAGCCACCTTGGGAGCATCGCCAATAGACTCTTCCTTTATACGTTCGGCACAATCGTAGGCGATACCCACAAATTCCAGTCCCGAGCAACAAGAGTACAATTGCTGCTAGTGTTGCCAGCTGTTGGGAGATGGAAGATGGACTGCGATGGCTACCCATGCGTTCCCATGCCGTTGATGTGCACCGCCTTTGTGCCGGGGCAGATTGACGCTGCGGTTGCAGGCATTTCCGACCCCGATTCACGCGCCATCGCCACGGCAGAAGCGCTGTACTTTCGCGGACAGGCCGCACTCGCCGCCAAGACGGCGCACCCCTATCTTGACGTCACCGATCCCGCGCTGCGCTATTCCGCATGCTTTATCTGCGGATACGCCAGTCTGTCGCTCAACCGTATCGCCGACGCCCGCCGGTGCCTTGCGGGCATCCTCGATACGCCGGCCGACGAGGAATCGCCCGCCGTCCACGCCACGCATATCCTGTTCGCCTCGGCCGCAAGCGTCCTGCTGCACTTGCCTTCCCCGTATTCTGCCGAAGAGTTTTATCCACTTGCGGCGCACCTACCCGAAGGCCTGCGACTGTTCGCCAGCTACGTGATGGCGCACGCCTTGTATCTGCGCGGCGAATACGGCCGCAGCCTGGGCATGGCGGAAAACGCCCTAATTATGAAACAGGGAAGCTATCCCATCTCGGAACTGTTCCTGCACCTGGCAGCTTCCATGGCATGCATGAGCCTCAAGGACATCGACGCCGCAAAAGCGCATTTTGGAGCCGCTTGGGACATTGCGCGCCCCGACGGCCTTATCGAGCTCATTGGCGAGCACCACGGCCTTTTGCAGGGGCTCATCGAGGCATGCCTAAAAACGCAATACCCTGACGACTTCGCACGCATCATCGAGATCACGTACCGCTTCAGCTACGGCTGGCGGCGCATCCACAACCCCGATTCGGGCGAGGACGTTGCCGACGATTTAACGACCACAGAGTTCACCATGGCCATGCTCGCCTGCCGCGGATGGACCAACGCTGAAATCGCAGGCCATATGGGAGTATCGCCGGGCACCGTCAAAAACCGCCTATCCGGCGTATACGCAAAGCTTGGCATCGGCACACGCGCCGAGCTGGTCGCGCACATGTTGCGTTAGCGACCGGGCTGCCAAGCGCATCGAACGCGTTCCGGAACCCGGCGCTTCGCTCGATCAATTTGGACATTTTGACCCTTGAACGGCACTACCGCCACGAAGCGTCTTCTCGCAAAATTGGATTATTTCCACCGATATTTGCGGGATGGGAGCCCAAGATGCTTGATCGCCGTTCGTTACTTGTTGCTGGAGCGTCCTCGCTGGCGAGCATTATGTTGCCTCGCGTGCCGGGAAGCGAAAATGCCTTCCTGCTGCCGTTCGCGCCCACCGCGGCCTATGCCGACGAAGAAGACCCCTTCAAGGTGCTCGTTCTCTCGCGCACCATGTTTGGTGTGGTCGTGGTCGACGTCGCCAACAAGAATACGCCCATCGCAGGTGCCCAGGTCACGCTCACATCGCGCTATGCCGTAGGCAAGCAGCTAACCGCCACGACCGATGACGAAGGCACGGCCATCTTTGAGGTCGCCCCTCTTTCGGAAGGCTACGTGGACGAGGCAACGCTCCTTGACGCGTACGACTTTAACGGCGGCATCTCCATTAGCATGGCGGGCTACCGTGATGTCGAGATTCCCCTTGCGCGTATCCAGGGCGGCACCGCCATAACCGCACCCACACGTCCGCTTTCCGACGGCGAGCCGTACTTCCGCCAGCTCACGTTCGACGAATGGGACATCCAGTACGCCGACGCCACGTTTATGGCAATGCCAGCGGACGAAGCGGCAAACGACCAGCCCGACACGCACGCTTTTACCGTGCAGGCTCATCTGCCGCAGGGCGGGCAGGCAACATTGCATATCAATAAAGTGATGCCCGCTGCGGGCAGCTCAACCGAAACCGTCACGCAGATTGGTCAGATCAAGGCCAGCGCATCGGGCGCGGATAGTCTGGCGACGTTCACACTCGAAGACAAGTTCCTCGATGCAGCGTCGAGCCTTCTGGAAGAAGGATGCAAGCTGCGCTTTGTCCTCGACTACCAGGGCAAAACCTACACGCTCTCCTCCCCCATGGCCGTTGTTACCGCGCCGGCGGCAAAGGCGGAATCCGGATCGACCACTATCGTCCCCACCACTATGGACCAAGAGATCACTCCGTTTGATTTCCCCGCATCGTTTCCCGGCATCGGTGGTAATAAGTTCACGTGCTGGATGCCCACATTTCCGATCCTCTTCGATTTCTCGTTTGCTGGATACGTGCTGTTTGGCGGAGGATACAAACCAGCCAGCTATATGAACGATTCGGGCAATCCGGATCCGGAGTACTGGAAGAAGTCACCGCGCGAGTCGGGCGCCAAGCAGGCAAACCGCTACCTCGACGAAATGGAGGGGAAGTGGAATCAGTACAAAAGTATGAGTGCCGGTTCGGGCACCGATCCAAGAAACACCAAGCTCCTTCGCCACCATTGCACGCCGCTGTTCACGATGGATATCGCCACACAGCTGTACGGCTCGCTCGCCTACGATTGGGTGGGCAAAACCTGGGGTAACAACAACGACCCCGCATACGGCAATATTAAGGCCCTCTTCCAGGTAAGAACTGACCTCAATTGGACCGAGCAGTTTACCCTAGGACCGGTGCCATTTTTCCTAAACGTCAACCCTTGGGTGCTGGCGAAGCTGGCGCTCGCTGTGGCTGCCCACACGCACGGCAGCGGCGCGGCGTTTTTCAAGAACATTTCGCTCGACTATTCCAACACGTCGGGCTCGTTCACCATCCAGATCGGGCTTGCCGTCACCTTTGGAGCCGGCGTTGCAGGCGTCGCTTCGTCTGCCGTGCGCGGTGCCGCATCCCTCACGCTGTTCATTGGGTACGAGAAGGCAGATGGACACCAGCTTCCGCGGCTGCGCGTGGGTGCAGACGTCGATGTCGATGTGATACTCCAGTTCGTAATGTTCAAGTGGACCACCAAGGCTTGGTCGGGGTCGTGGCCCACACTCATCGATTCGTGGAATATGTCGGTGAACAATGGCGACCAGTATGTACTCCAGCGCTCTGAGCTGGCATTGGGTGGAAATACGCCTTATACGTTGGATGCCTGCTTCGGCTCGGCCGGCAACGCCGAGGCAGGTGGTGTGCCGCAGTTTATCGCATCGGCCACCATCGTCACCAACGCCGAGCTGCTCGCACGCGCCGAGGTTAAGGCCACTGCCGTAAACGCCGCGCCTGTCGTGCGCGATTGGGATCAAACGGTCACGCGCATTGAGCTCGAGGCGAACGCGGAGAGCGACGACACGGGACAGGTCGAACATTTCGTCCATGCGCTGATAGAGAACGACGAAAATGCCGCACCGATGTATGAGTACACCTACATCGGTCAGTCAACGAACGCCGTTGCGGACCCGAACGCCAATTCTGCCGGCGTGTCGGAGGACGAGCGTGGCGGCATAAAACCCTCGAGCGACAACGTGCTGTTTTCCGGCGTGCTCAGCGAAGCCCACATGAAGCTAACGATGATTGCCGGCGTAGAATGCTTGTTCCGTATCGCCTCGGTGCGCTACGGCGACAATGGCCGCTCGCGCCTGGTGGTGCACACAAAGGCAAACGGCACGTGGTCCGCTCCCACGCCCGTGGACTTTCCCCTTGGGTTTGGCGAGGGCGACGTGGAGCGCAACGGCATATTCGATTACGACTTCGACGTGGTGGAATATACGGACGGAAGAGGAAACCAGGACGCCTACGTGCTGCTGGTCTCGGGCGAGCGCCCCGCCGGCGACAACACCCTTTTCGATACGGCAAGCACAGCTGGCATACTGTCCGTTGTGCGCCTGCGCATAAGTAATGACGAGATCCGCGTGGTGTCGCATACGTCATGGCGCAGCATCTCGCGCGGCCGCCTGCAAGAGGATGGCTACCATTGCCTGCAGTGCCCGCGCATCACGGTAGGCAAGACGCTGGTCGACGGACGCCTGTCGGGTGCCTACCTCCACCGCCGCGGAACCACCGCAGAGAAGGCGCTCGGCAGCGAGGCCGAGGTTGCGCTGGAATGCTTTACCCTGTGGTCGGACGTTTCGGGCGACAGCCTGACGTTCCGCCAAGTTCTTCGCTTTCCGCAAGCACCGTCGAGTATCGAGCTGAGCGAGCCCGAGAATATCAACGGCAAAATGGTGGTGCCCGTTGCGTACGAGACCGCAGACGGTTGCGGCTGCGCATCGTACGCCGTGATCGGCCAGTCCATTGCGGGCTGGGGCGTTATGCCACCAGACGCCACGGTGCCCCATGCGGTGCCGTGGCCACAACATTCGGGCTTTTTGGCCACCGTCAACGAGCAGCTGCAGCATATTACTTGGACGCGAGGCGCATCGGCATTTGCAACGCAGCCCGTGGGTGCCGCAGGCTGTGGCCCGGCATCGTTTAGCGTAAGCAACAACGGCAGGTGCGCGCTCTATATAGAGAACACCGATGGCAAGGTGGGGCAAACCTACGACGAAGAAGGCAACCCGGTAGCAGTGATGGGCAAGCACTTCCGCATCTTCGCCAGCACCTTGGCAGGTGATCTGTTCACGGAGCCGTTCGTGATGTGCGAGCTGGACCATCCCGTCGATCAGATAACGACATTTTTGACGTCGGGAGGCATGCTCTCCGCGCTCGCCACGCACATTGTGAGCGCGGAGAAGAGCGAGGCAGAGCTGCACGGCATCGAAGTGCCTCTGGTGGCGTGTGCCACTCCGACGGGCGCGGTCGCTACCTCGGGCGCGGTGGTGCCCGGAGCAGCAGGCGAATCCTTCATGGTCACGGTGCGAAACGACGGCAACACTTTGCTGACTGCCGGCACAATCGATCTGTACCGAGAGGGCTCCAGCCAGCCGTTCTCCAGCGCATCCATCGGATTCGGAGCGAACGCACGCATGGCTTCGATCTACGATCCAGAGCTTGCCGAGGACGCTTCGGCCAACGACATGGCACACGTGAAGTACGCACTCGAGACGCTGGGCGAACATTTTGCGACGCACCCGCTGGTAGCCGACAACGGCAACGCCGTGCTGGCACCGGGTTGCACGGCACAGTTCCGCATGAGCTTCGCCATCCCCGAGAGTTGGAGCGACGAAGTGGGCAAACGCGTAACGCTGTATGCGAAGGCGCGTGACCTGGTGGCGCTCGATCCCGTAACGCTCGAGGAAATTCGACCGGGTGCAAACTCGGCGCTGGATGCCGTATTGCACGAGCTTCATGTGCCCGACGCGGCATGCGAGCGCTCAGAAGTTCAGGTCGGCGTCTGCGACAGCGCGGATACGACAGGACTTCACGACGCCCCGATGACAGCGGGCGGCGATGGTGGCTCGAGTGGCGGCGGCGCTGACGAGGGCGGCGGCTCCGGCGGAAGCAGCTCCGGCAGCGGCAAGGACCACGGCAATAACAAGCGCTCCGGAAAAGCGGGCGCGCTTGCGGGCACGGGCGATGTCAACGCTCCCCTTACGGCAGCCGCCGCAGCGCTCGCCGTGGCAGGCGCCGGCCTCGTCGCCTACAGCGCCCGCCGCACGGCGCTCGAAAAAGACACCGCCTATGAGGACAATTCGGATAGGCCTCGCTAGCTCCTAGTTACTTTTGTGAGAGGCGCCGACTCGGCTCATCGAACATCAAAATGGGCTGGTTCTGGATACCCAGAGCCGGCCCATTACGCATTAAATGTCGTCTGAGGAGTCGAGTTCTGCCTCGAGCTTGGCACGGCGTCTTTTCGCCGTGAAAAACGTTGCGCACAGGACAGCAAACGTGGCCGCGAAAATCGTCGCACCGCAGAACACGCCCGTGGCCAGGTTCGCCAACCAAAAGACGCTTTCGAGCGGTACGATCTGCGCCTCAGCGATACAGCGCATTGCGGCAATAACAAGCGCGAACGCGGCGCCGCTAAGACCGCTGACAAGCAGGAAATATCCAACAGGAAGATGCTCGGTTTGCCCAAAACGATTGGTATCGACATAGCCCTTCCGCGTTTGCAGTCCTGCGCAAATCAACATCACGAGAACGAGCCACAAATACATGGCTGCCTCGAACGGCGTTGCAAAGCCATGCGGCATTTCACTAGCGTCGCTGTGAACCCACGCAACCTGTCGAGCTATAAACTGGTAGAAAAAGATCATCAACATGCCAAACGAAAGCAGCACGAAGCCAATCTTGTAAATCTTCGCGTTCTCAGCCTCCAGGCGCTCATCCTTTGGGCCGGCATATTCACGCCACTTTTGCACGATTTTCAGATCTTCATATTTCATAGTGAACTCCTAAAGAGTATTAGGGTCGGCGTCGGTTTCGTCTTCCCAAAACAAGTCGTTCAACGTAACGCGCAGCGCCTTACAGATTGCCACGCACAAATTGAGCGTGGGGTTGTAGCCGCCCGCCTCGATCAGGCCGATGGTCTGGCGCGTAACGCCCACGGCCTCGGCCAAGTCGGCTTGCGAAAGGCCGGCCGCCGCACGCGCCGCCTTCATGCGGAGGTTCTTTTTGCCCGGCATGGAGTTCCTTTCGTAGTAATGGACAGATATCCGTTGCAACATGACAGAAATATATTGCATCCATCGGGTAATGTCAACTATATCTGTCATTATGAAAACCACGTCCGTCATCACCATGCGGACATAACAATTTCAATTCGCTATTCAAACTTACTCGGGCAGAACCGACTCGGTTTTGTCCGAGTAAACTCGAGCATAAACTGATTCATGCGATACAATTAACTCGGACAAAACCGAGTCGGAAGGAACCGAGTAAGTGGAATTCATTGGCAGGGAGCGTGAACTCGCCCGTATTAAGAAAACGCTCAAGGCGCCCGAACAGCGCAATGTTCTCATTTACGGCAGGCGTCGTGTCGGCAAAAGTGAGCTCATCAAGCAGGCGCTAACCGATTTGTCGGGCGTCGCAACGGTCTATTACGAGTGCCGCCAAACCTCCGAGGCAGACAACCTAGAGAGTCTGTCCGCCCTTGTTGCTGAAGCGCTGAGCTTTCCTCCGCTCGCCTTCACAGGCATCCGCGAGCTCATCGAATTTCTGTTTGCCCAAGCCAAAGACAAGAACGTTACCCTTGTTCTCGACGAATACCCCTACTTGAGAGATGCGGTTAAAGGCTTAGACAGCATTCTCCAGACCTCAATCGACGCTCACAGGGAAGACTCACGTTTAAACATTGTCCTGTGCGGCTCCTACGTTGAGATTATGAAATCCCTCATCGAGCATGAGAGCCCCCTCTACGGGCGAATTGATCTCGCGCTTGAGCTTAAGCCCATGGACTACTTTGACGCTGCGAAATTCTATCCCGCGTTCTCGCCCGAGGACAAGGTGCGGCTCTATAGCGTTTTTGGCGGCATCCCCTTTTACAATCGCCTCATCGATCAGTCCCAAAGCGTACGCGACAACATCATCGAGCTCGTCACAGAACCTGGCGCCCGCTTAGAAAGCGAAGTGCCGTCCTATCTCAACGCCGAGATCTCGAAAATGACCAACGCCAACGAAGTTTTCGGGGCTCTCGCACAAGGTTACTCCCGTTGGGGGGACGTGTTGGCACAGTCACACGTCTCGAGCGGTCCGGCCATGGCAGATGTACTCGACAAGCTCATGTCACTCGAAATCGTCCAAAAGCGTGCACCCATCAACGACCCTATGAACAAGCGCAAGTCTGGCTACTTTGTAGTGGACCCACTTTCGCTCTTTTACTATCGCTACGTCTTCCGCAATGCCTCCGCGCGTCAGCTGCTCGACCCAGAAGTCTTCTATGATCGTCACGTCTCCCAAGACTTCGAGGAAAACTACGCTCCACATATGTTTGAGGAGATCTGCCGTCAATACCTCGTACGGCAGAACAGGGCCGGCAAGATCGAACCGGCTTTCGACGCCATAGGCAAGTACTGGTACGACGATCCCGCAAACAAAACGAGCGGCGAATTCGATGTGGTAACGCAAGACCCCGAGGGCTACGCATTCTACGAAGCAAAGTTCCGCAAGTCCCCCGTTACGCAAAAAATGGTCGATGAGGAAATCACCCAAGTCGAGGCAACGGGGCTCAAGTGCCATCGCTACGGATTCTTCTCCCGCTCGGGCTTCGAAGCTGACGAAAGCGATCGAACCGTCTTCATCGACCTGCCGCAGATGTTTGAATAGGACAGGCCCCACCCGCATCCCAAGCATTCATTATCTAACCGAACGATTGTTCGATGGAATTCGTGTTAGATGGAATCGTCCGAGGCCTGGGCTATGCTACCTTGACTATCTATATGACTTAAACGCAGCAAAGGAGCACCGAGAGAGCGAGTATGGCAAAAAACACCGCAAACTATGGTAACGACAGTATCCGCCAGCTCAAGGACGAGGAGCGTGTACGCCTGCGCCCTGCCGTCATCTTTGGCTCGGACGGACTCGATGGCTGTGCACACGCTGCCTTCGAGATCCTGTCCAACGCCGTTGACGAGGCGCGCCAGGGTTACGGCAAGCTCATCACCCTTACCGTCTTTCGCGATGGCTCCATTCAGGTAGAGGACAACGGCCGCGGCTGCCCGCTCGACTGGAACCCTTCCGAGAAGCGCTTTAACTGGGAGCTCGTCTTTTGCGAGCTCTACGCCGGCGGCAAGTATAACAACAACCAGGGCGGCGACTACGACTTCTCGCTCGGCACCAACGGCTTGGGCTCCTGCGCGACCCAGTACGCTTCCGAGTACATGGACGTCACGGTTTGGCGCGACGGCAACAAATACTCCCTGCACTTTAAAAAGGGCAAGGTCGTCGGCGCCAAAAAGAAGGCACTCGAGATTGAGCCCAGCGACGAAGACCGCACCGGTACCACCATCAAATGGCGCCCCGATCTTGAGGTCTTTACCTCCATCAGCATCCCCCACGATTGGTATCGCGAGACCATGCGCCGTCAGGCCGTGGTCAACGCCAACGTGACCTTCCGTCTGTGCATTGAGGGCGACGATGGCGAGTTTACCGAAGAGGATTTTTGCTATCCCAAGGGCATCGAGGACTACGTGCTCGAAAAGGTCGGTACCGACTACCTTACCGAGCCCTTCTTTATCGAGGCTGACCGTCGCGGTCGCGACCGCGAGGACCTGCCCGATTACAACGTCAAGATCACCGCGTGCATGTGCTTCTCGCGCACCTTCACGATGCAGGAGTACTACCACAACTCCTCCTGGCTCGAGAACGGCGGTTCGCCCGAGAAGGCAGCCCGCAGCGCTCTGACCAGCGCCATCGATGCCTACATCAAGAATCAAGGCAAGTACAACAAAAACGAGTGCGGCATCAAGTGGCAGGACGTCCAGGACTGTCTGGTACTGGTGACCAACTGCTTCTCCACCCAGACGTCCTACGAAAACCAGACCAAGAAGGCCATCAATAACCGCTTTATCCAGCAGGCCATGACGGCATTCTTTAAGGAGCGCCTCTCGACCTACTTGATCGAGAACAAGGACGCCGCCAACAAGATCATGGAGCAGGTGCTCATCAACAAGCGCTCCCGCGAGAATGCCGAGAAGACCCGCCAGAGCATCAAGACCAACCTGCAGCAGAAGACCGACATGGCCAACCGCGTTCAGAAGTTCATCGACTGCCGCTCCAAGGACAAGAGCCGTCGCGAGATCTACATCGTAGAGGGCGACTCGGCAGCAGGCGCCATTCGCACCTCGCGCGATGCCGAGTTCCAGGGTGTCATGCCCGTCCGAGGCAAAATCCTCAACTGCCTAAAGGAAGATTATCCGCGCATCTTTAAGTCCGACATCATCATGGACCTCATGCGCGTGCTGGGCTGTGGTGTGGAGATCAAAGACAAGCGCATCAAGAACCTTGGTGCCTTCGACCTGGACAACCTCAACTGGAACAAGGTCATCATCTGTACGGACGCCGACGTCGACGGTTATCACATCCGCACGCTCGTGCTCACCATGCTCTACCGCCTGGTGCCCACGCTTATCGACGAGGGCTACGTGTATATCGCCGAGTCGCCGCTTTACGAGATCAACTGCAAAGAGAAGACCTACTTTGCCTACACCGAACTCGAGAAGAACGGCATTCTTAAGGAGATCGGCGACCAGAAGTGCTCGATCAACCGCTCCAAGGGTCTTGGTGAGAACGATCCGGACATGATGTGGCTCACCACCATGAACCCCGAGACGCGTCGCCTGATCAAGGTGGAGCCCGAGGACGTCACCAAGATGGAAACCATGTTCAACCTGTTGTTGGGCAACGACGAGGCAGGCCGCAAGCGCCATATCTCCGAGCACGGCAAGGAATACCTGGACCAGCTGGACCTGCAATAGCAGCAAATCGATAACGACGGCCCATAAGAAGTTCAAGAGGAAATCGTGGCAAAGAAGAAGACGAAGAACCAGCCAAAGAAAAAGCAGGTCAACGCCGAGAACGTCATCGGCCTGCACTCCGAGGTCACCGATCAGCCAATCACGCAGACGCTCGAGGTCAACTACATGCCCTACGCCATGAGCGTCAACGTCTCGCGTGCATTCCCCGAGATCGACGGCTTTAAGCCCTCGCATCGCAAGCTGCTCTACACTATGTACAAGATGGGTCTGCTCAAGGGCGAGCGCCAGAAGAGCGCCAACATCGTGGGTCAGACCATGAAGCTCAACCCGCACGGCGACGCCGCGATCTACGAGACGATGGTGCGCCTGGCGACGGGTAACGAAGCGCTGCTTGCCCCCTTCGTGGAGTCGAAGGGCAACTTTGGCAAGTACTATTCGGGCGACCTGAGCTACGCCGCCTCGCGTTACACCGAGGCCAAGCTCTCCCCCATCAGCGCCGAGATCTTCAAGGACATCGACAAGGACCCGGTCGACTTCGTCGACAGCTACGACGGCGCCATGAAGGAGCCGCGCCTGCTGCCCACCACGTTCCCCAACATCCTTGTCTCGGCCAATAAGGGCATCGGCGTCGCCATGGCTTCTGACATCTGCGGTTTCAACCTCAACGAGGTCTGTACCGCAACGATGCACTACCTGCAGGATCCCGACTGCGACCTGCTCGAGTACATGCCCATGCCCGACTTCTCGACCGGCGGCGAGATCATCTACCGCCGTGAAGAGATGGAAAAGATCATCGAGACCGGCCTGGGCAGCTTCCAGATTCGTTCCCGCTGGCGCTGGATTCCCGAAGAGCGCATCATCGAGGTCTACGAGATCCCCTACACCACCAAGACCGATGTCATCATTGAGCGCATCGTCAAGCTCTCCAAGGAGGGCAAGGTCAAGGAGATCGCAGACATTCGCGACGAGACCGACCTTTCGGGTCTGCGCATCGCTATCGACCTTAAGCGCGGCGTCGACCCCGACAAACTCATGGCCAAGCTCTATCGCTCGACCACGCTGCAAGATTCGTTCTCGTGCAACTTCAACGTGCTCGTCGACGGCTATCCCCGTGTTATGGGCGTGCGCCAGATCCTGCACGAGTGGGTCAAATGGCGTATTGAGTCCACGCGTCGCCGCATTAACTTTGACCTGGGCAAAAAGTCCGAGCGTCTGCACCTGCTGCACGGCCTCGAGGCGATCTTGCTCGACATCGACAAGGCCATCGCCATCATCCGCGGCACCAAGCTCGAAGCCGAGGTCGTGCCCAACCTTATGCGCGGCTTCGATATCGACGAGACCCAGGCCGAGTTTGTTGCCGAGCTTAAGCTCCGCAACATCAACGAGGAGTACATCCTCAACCGCACCAAGGATATCGCCAAGCTCGAGGGCGAGATTGCCGAGCTTGAGGAGATCCTCTCCAGCGAGGACAACATCAAGAAGGTCATCAGCGACGAGCTGGCCGCGGTCAACAAGAAGTACGTGATGCCGCGGCGCACGGGCAGAATCGAGCCCCATGAGGTTATCGAGGTAAGCTTGGAGCCCGAGGTCGAGGAGTACCCGGTCACCATCATGCTCTCGCGCGATGGCTACCTTAAAAAGATGACAGACCGCGTGCTTAAGAAGGCCGCCACGCTCAAGTACAAGGACGGCGACAAACCCTTTATCGAGTTCCCGTCCTCCAACACGCACGAGCTGCTGGTCTTTACCAACAAGAGCCAGGTGTACAAGTGCAAGGTTGCGGCGTTTGAGGACACCAAGTCGGCCCAGCTGGGCTCGTACCTGCCCACCGATCTTGAGATGGAACCCGACGAGAACGTCATCTGGGTCATCGACCCCGAGGATTACAAGGCCGACGTGCTGTTCGTCTTTGAGAACGGCCGCGTGGTGCGCGTCGCACTTGCCGGATATGTCACCAAGACCAACCGCAAGCGTCTGAAGAACGCAATCTACGGCGGCAGCAAGCTGCTGTATGCGCAGGTGCTCAAGGAAGACCGCGACCTCGCGCTGGTCTCGAGCGACTACCGCCTGATGAACTTCAACACGTCGCTGCTCAAGACCAAGACAACCACCAACACGCAGGGCGTCCAGGCCTTTACGGCCAAGAAGGGTCGCTCGGTCACCACCGTCGGCACGACCGAGGAAATCCTTGGCGCCGGCGTCTCGGCCGAGAAGTTCACCGCACAGAGCCTGCCCTCCGCCGGCGCCCTCATGAAGGAAAACGACATGCCGAGTTTGTTTGACTAAAACAACGGCGACTAAACCGTCATGGTTTTACAAAGCAGCGGGGCCCGGAACGCAGTAAACGCTGTGCCCTGGGCCCTATGCATTACACCAGCATCATCCCTATAGACAAAATGCCGCATAAAGTGGAACAGACATAAGCCCATCATTCATTCCAAAGGGCTTAGTCGATAGCCTGATAAGGCGTACGCCCGGATGGGTCTTTTTAAGTGAGGACAGGCTTCGAGATCTTGTGTTCTCTCCCGCCTTGACTTCAATCGCAGACAAGCATCCCTGCTTCTCTACTACAAAGTCGATTTCCGCACGATTATCTCGCGCCCAATAATGCAGCGGATAGCCCATGGCTGAAAGCTGTTGGGCGACGTAGTTTTCGGTAAGTGCACCCATGAATGTGCCGCCGATGCCGGCAAGAATATCGGCGCGTTGAGCACCGGCCTTGGAGACGAGCAGCCCTGTATCCGCCTGATAGATTTTAAAAGCAGAAGGGTTAACGAAGGCCTCTAAAGGGCTTTCGATCTGCCCGACTAGGCTGCAGCGCGCCACCGTACCCGACAATACAAGCCAGTCGAGAGCATCTCCAAAGAGAGACGCATTGCCCCCCGCTCGCACTACCTTGTATTGAAATTTGCGATTCTCTTTGGCAAGCTGCTGTGGAATGGAATCGAAGCACGCACGCGTCTTTGCGCTCAAGCGTTCATCAGCATATTTATTGGTGTCGGCGGAATATCCGTCGAGAATAATCCGATGCTTTTCGGCCACATCAATGATTGACTGATCATCGATATACGTTTGGACCGCCTCGGGCATTCCGCCAACAACAAGATACTGTCGATAGAGCCTAAGCGCCTTTTCATGAAGGCTTGGCGCAAGAGGACCCATTAACTCGAATGACGAGCGTATCTCGTCGACCAGCTGATCGTGCCCCATTGCCCAGAGAAACTCCTCGAAATCGAGTGGAGTCATCTCGATCAAGTCGGTCTTTCCGACGGGAAACGAATACGACTGATGGTTAATGGCAACCCCAAGAAGCGACCCAGCAGCCGCAACGTAATACTCGGGAGCATCTTCGCAAAAGTATTTAAGGGAAGTGAGCGCTTCCTCGCATGCCTGGATCTCGTCAATGAACAGTAAGGTTTTGCCAGGCACGATACGCTGTCCCGTACGAGCCTCGATCGCGCGTACAATCGAATGAGGGTCAAGACCGCCCGAAAAATCCGCTCGCGCCGACCGGTCGTTCTCAAGATTAACGTAGACAACCGATTCGAAAAGATCCTGAGCGTACGTTCTGAGCATATAGGTCTTGCCACACTGGCGCACGCCTTTGACCAGCAAAGGTTTTCTATCAGCCCTGTCTCGCCATTCCCTAAGGAGCTCGTCTGCCTTGCGACGCATACGCAACCTTCCCTCATGAACTTCTGTTTGACAATATTTTAACGCGGATTTATTTGTTTTCAGTTATTTTTCTGCGTTTAAAAATTGTTCTATACGGCACTTGAGGGAATACACCCCTATCTCTTGGTAAGGATAGCAAGCATTTCCACCAACGCTGATTGCCATGCGTTCTTCTTGTCCTTAGGCGAGCTTGCGAGCGAGCTCTCGCACCTCTTCCAACTTGGGCGACGATGCCATGCTGTCGCGCTCGGTCATACCGCTGATGGTGACAATGCCCTGGTCCTCCCACTTGCAGTACGCGCAGGTTGACTTGTACATAGCGATCGCCGCATCATAGACGCCCTCGCTGTGGCTATCGAGCAAAAGGGCCGTCTTGGTGAACGGGAAACCCGTGGCACCGAAGGCGTACAGGCGGTCAATGGCGGCTTTCTCCTGCGCAGTGATATCAAACCAGTAGATGGGCGAAGCGAAGACAACCATGTCGGCGTCTTTCAGCGACTCGATTACGCTGGCCACGTCGTCCTTCTGCACGCAGGTGCCCTCATGGGCAAAGCAGTACTGGCATCCCAGGCAACCAGCAATCTTCTTGCTGGCAACGCGGACGACCTCGACCGCATGGCCGCCCTCGCGCGCGGTCTCGGCAAACGCCTCGACCATGGTGTCGGTATTGGCGCCCTTGCGCGGGCTACCACTCAATACAACGATTTTCATAGGATTCCCTCTCCTTCATGCTGCAGGCGCGCGGCATGTTTTTTTGTAACCAAAATGAATGGAGTTAATCAATCGCCTCGTTTCAGCTACTCCCACTCAATGACTAGGGCCCTGGTGTAATTGGCTGGATCACCGTTCCGGGAACCGGTATCGACCTACCTGTCCGCCGAGCTCTTTCTTCAGCTCCAGCCTAGTATCTGATTCGCGCCGTTATAAGCGAAAACCGAAGAGATGCGTCTTAGCCAAGAAAAGAAGGTTAGCCTCATCTTACTGCATGATTCGTGTGTTATAGTTAGATGGCTCTAACTGTTTGGGGGCGATGGCCATGCACGAACGCAAGGACTTCTGGGACAGGAATGCTGGTCGGTACGACCGTTTCATGCGAAACGACCGGGCGGCGTATGAGAAGATGTATGGGCTGATCCGGCCGGTGGTGAAAGCAAAGACCGTGCTGGAGGTTGCCACCGGCACGGGGCTCATCGCAAAGAGCGTCGTGGATGCGGCGGCGCGCATCGAGGCTACGGACGCCTCTGCAAAGATGATCCTTGAAGCAAAGCGGGACAATCAATCCGCAAAGCTGCACTTTTCCGTACAAGATATGTTCCGCCTGCCCTATGCACAGAAGTCCTTCGAAGTGGTGATCGTGTCCAACGCACTTCACATAGTGCCGCATCCGGAAAAGGCCCTGCAAGAAATCAGGCGGGTGCTGAAGGACGACGGCGTGCTCATCGCGCCAACCTTCACCCACGCGGGGAACTCGGTTTCCGGCAAGGCAAAAGCCTTTTTCATGAGTATGGCGGGATTCCCCCTCCACAGCGGGTGGACAAGCGAGGAATACCTGCGTTTCCTGCGTCAAAACGGCTGGGCGGTGCGGAAAAGCGCGGTGCTGAAGGCCTCGTTCCCGTTGACCTATGCGGAATGCACGAAATCGGAGGGGCCAGATGTCGTTCTTTGAAAACACCCGCAAGCCCGTGGGCCTCGGCGGAAAACTTATGGTTGCCATGATGAACCTGGGCCACAGCCCTGTGGCGCGGTGGGGACTTCGATTTCTACGACTTGCGCCAAATGCCAAGGTGCTGGATTGCGGCTGCGGCGGCGGGGCGAATATAAAACGGCTGCTGAAAAAATGCCCGCATGGCGTCGTCAAGGGCGTCGACTATTCGCCCGTCAGCGTGGAGAAGACTAGAAAGCTCAACCGAGTTGCAATTCAGGAGGGGCGTTGCGCCGTTCTGCAAGGCAGTGTGGCGGATATGGTGTTTGAGGATAGCTACTTCGATGCCGCCACGGCCTTTGAGACCGTCTATTTTTGGCCTGATTTGCCCCGATGCCTCCGTGAGGTCTGGCGGACGCTGAAGCCAGGCGGGACAATTCTCATCTGCAACGAGAGCAATGGCGATACGGACAAGGACGAGAGGTGGACGCAGATCATCGGCGGCATGACCATCTACAAGGACATTGAATTAAAGGCGTATCTGGAGCAGGCGGGTTTTCACGAGGTGCAGATACGCAAAAAGAAAAAGTGGCTCTGCATCACGGCGCGGAAGTAAGGGCATCAAGCACGGGCATTTTTGCATCCATCCTGTACATGAGTTAGGCATGCCGGTCATAGCGGCTGTGCTGGCGGCAATTATGACAGTTTTTATTCACTGAGGAAGAAACCTATGAAATGTAAAATTGAGAAAAACACCGTGCAGGAGACGCTGATCCTCCCGCTGTATTCCCGGAAGCTGTGTACGGAGTTGTACCCGAACCTTTACAAGGATGAAACAGCGGTTCGTCTGCTCGGCCAGATCGACTACGACTTTTCAGAGGCAGAGAAAAACTCCCGCAGCCTGATGCAGCGCTTTGGTGCGCTGGAGGTGGCCATGCGGCAGGGTGATCTTGCTTTCGAGGTGCGGGATTACCTGAAAGACCACCCCAATGCGGCGGTGGTCAATCTGGGCTGCGGGCTGGACAACACCGGCAGAACCTGCGACAATGGTAGATGCAAGATCTACAATCTGGACTTCCCGGATGTGATTGCCTTGCGGCAGCAGCTGCTGCCCGCCGGGGAGCGGGAGCAAAACATCCCCTGCGACCTGAAAGACCCCGCATGGTTTGGCAAAATCGATGCCTCCGGCGGGGCGGTGTTCTTTGCCTCCGGAGTGTTCTATTACTTTCTGACCCAGCAGGTCCGGGAACTGGTGCGGGGGATGGCGGACGCTTTCCCCGGCGGTGTGCTGGTCTTTGATGCTGCCAATCGGACGGCAGTAAAGATGATCGCAAAAACATGGCTTAAGACTGCAAAAATCAAGGATGTGGGGGCATATTTTGCGGTTTCGGATGCCGCCAAGGAAATCGGCACGTGGAACAGCCGTCTGCAGGTCACAAGTCGCGGCTATATGCTGGGTTACAACGATTTGAGAGACCCTTCTGTCAGCGGCTTTTTCCGGTTTCTCGCAAGGGTCGGTGACAACGGGATGAAAATGCAAATCGTGAAAATAAGATTTTGAGAGGCAAAAACGAAGCGCATTCACTTTGACGTTGAAGAAGACGGATTTTACGGCGCATATTGGGCGTGCAAGGGCACGCATACAGCAGCGGGCACGGATTCGATTGAAACCGTGCCCGCTATCTGATACTATATTATTATATCGAACGTCTGTTCTATTCCAACTCAATAGTTAAAAACTATCTCCGGTTTGTTCCAGTTTGCCGCAGTTCGCACCAGTTTGTCCCATTTACACCCAGTCTCAAAATCGCTGTGAATCCATGGGGCCAAATCTGGGTCACGGATTTCGGGGCGGGGCAGGGTGTTTTAGCGGGTCAAGGTGGGTCACGGCAAACTGCGATAGCAGCTAATGATCACATGGACATTGCATGTCAGAGGAGGCAGGGTAGAGAAGCCTCTACAGGCCCCAGCAGCTACGATGGATCCCCGACCTTCGACTTGTACAGCTCGATCAGAAGCTCTGAGCAGTCAATGCCCGCTGCCTCAAAAACGATCTTCAGCGTTTCGATTTTCACATAAGTCGAGCTTCCGGGATTGAAGTAGATTCCCTCACCGACTTTGAAGCAATAGTCGCTTTCTTTCCATGAGAAATACCTTCCCGGGAAGTCCGAGCCCTCAGGGACGAACTTATGGAAGACGACTGGATCAAGCTCGTAAACCATGGAAAGCACGCCGCAGATCATGTCAACCCAGGTCTTCGCCGTGAAGCGAGATCCCATGAAGCTGTATGCGGCGATCTGCCTGCCGGTGAACGAGAAATCATCGTCGAGGGCATGCTCCTCGTAGGCGTCGTTGCCCCACTCGAAGTCGGACTCGATGGATGGCCAAAGCTCAAGGAACTTCCTCTTCATGAGCTCGTTGCGAGCCTTCAGCTGCTCCTCGCCCCAGGCCTCCTGCTGGCAGACGAAGCCGTTGATCCTGAAGCCAGACTGCTTGAAGCCGTTCTCCATGTCCCGCTTCTCGGCAAAGCGCCTGTTGCTGTATTTGGAGTTGTATGCGGTAAGCGTCAGATTCGCCATGCTGTTCAGCCACCTTGCGTGAATTGCGGCGAACTCAACGCCCAAATCCTGCTGCCAGCTTGTCGAAAGCGTCTGGGGCATGATGTGCTCAATGCTGAAAGACTCATCGCGAAGGTTGTCGACGACGTTGACCCTTTCGAGGCTGTCTCCGTTTTCAAGACGATCGAAGAGGTAGTACTTGTAGCTCGCGATCCTGTAGAAGTCCCTCTCTTCGAACGCTTGAATGAACTCGGCGTCGTCGGGGAAGTGGCCGCTGCCCTCCTTGGAGAGGAGAACTTTGTTCAACACGTCAGGATATGAACCGCCGTCTTTGACGCCTCTCAAAACCTCGCTGTGCAGAGTCTCGAAGACCTTGTTGAGCGCATTTGTGGGAACCTTGCAGACCCAGCGCCTGAAAAGGTAGGTCTCGACGGATTTGAGCGCCTCGATCACCTGCTGGTCGCTGATTCCTCCACAGCGCCTGTATTCGAATAGATTAAGCGTGAACGGGTTCATGACGCTCATGTCCAGCAGAATAAGTCGCCTCAAAACCGCATCAAGCCGATGGTTTCCAGAATCGGCGTCGTTAATCGCCTTGTAATGCTTTGAGTACTTAAGAAGTTCCTCAAGCAGGACTTTCGTATCGAATGCCTCCGCTTTTACATAGTCCTTGAACACGGAATAGACCTTCTTGATTGCGGGGGTCTTCCTGCGGACGGCAGCAAGCCAATCACGAGCAAAGGAGCTTACGTCGTAGCCGGTATTCTTCTCGATCTCGTTCCAGTACTGCTCGTAATACTCTTCCTGCATTTGGGCATCCAGACCCATGAGGATAAAGTTGCGGATCTTGTCGCCCTCATTCAGGTCGAGGCCTGTCGAGTTGAGGCTCTCGAAGATTCGCTGGGCGTCATCCTCCTTGTCAAGCTTGATGTCGATGATCATCAGGCGCTCGATGGCATCGCGCAGCTGATCGGCCGTCAGCCTTGTCTTGTCGATACGGCCGCAGAAATAGATGTAATTCTGGGTTACGTTGGAGTCCTGGATGAACTTCTCTGCGTCAGCGGAGTAAAGCGCCTCAAAGGCAGCCTGGTCGTCCTTGATGAGCTTCAGCTTCAGCTTTCGCTCGGACTTATGCCATTTGTCGATAAGGTATTCCTCGTTGATCATGTCGGCCAGATTGTCGTCTTCGGAGGCGATGGCGCCTTCCCTGAGCTTGCTCACAAGCGCAAGGAGAAGGAGGTAAGACGTGGTGATCCTTTGCTGGCCATCGATGACGATGCGTGTGTCGGGGCCATCTGCTTTGGAGACGATGCTTCCAAAGAAATGACTCTCCACGCCTTCTGAAATGACATCCTCGAGGTCGTCGAACAATTGCTTGCAGTTTTCGATCTTCCAGTCGTAGTTGCGCTGATAGACGGGGATAACAAATCGAGTTTTCGTGCCTTCGAGCAAGTTAAGAAGGTATCGTTCTTCGCCTTTCATCTGTTACTCCTAGATAATCTTTGCTAAACGCGGGAGCGAGTCAAATCCCCAGCTTCTTCCAATAAGAACTTGATAGGAATGCTGGTATTTAGAATTGTTTCTGTCTTTGCACCAAATCATGTAGACCAAGGTCTCGAGGAGCTCGTGCCTTGCACCTACCTTGTCTTCGTCGGAAGGGGTCTTTCCCTCCTCGAACTTTATGTACGACCCCCATGTTGCATCCATAAACTCCATCGCCGCTTCGCTCTTAGAGAATGCATGATAAAGAGGCTCAATTTCAAATTTCTGAACCACAGAGGCAAACGCGTCGGCGTCAAATACTTTCAAGGCGAGCATAGTCGGGACCAGGCCGGCATCGGCAAACGCTCGAACCCGGTCGTCTACAAATCCATCGCGGCTTTCCAATACTAAAGGGCGAACTCTGAAAAGCTCAGTCAGATACCTGTTGGCGTCCCTCATCGTCATTCCGTATGCCTCTGCAAGCTCATACGCAATTACGTCAAAGCGGTTGGAGGTTTTTATGAAGCCGTTCGCTTCTAGCTGCTTAAAGCTATCGACCTTTCTTAGAGGGATGGTTAGATCGTAGAAACGCGACAAATAACGTCGGCCGTCAAAACCTTGCCCATACATGCCTTCAACAACATGTGATAGTTGATTGGCGTTGACCGAATACACGATGACTACTCGATCATCTGTAAACAGATTCTTCAACTGCTCGAGCACCTTCATTGCAAAAGAAGGACGGCAACGATCGAGCTCATCGACAATGAGAAGCAATGTGTTGGCTTTTTCAGGGAGAGCTACATCTACCAGGTTTGAAACAGAGGACCTTAGCGTTTCTCTGTCACGATAAGCCTGGATTAAATCTCTGCCCGAAAAAGCGTCTCTTAAAGAGCTGGCTCCGCCATGTCCAAAGACCCCCAATATGGCGTCGAGTGTTCCGGCAATCTTTTCGCCAGCTTCGGTGTCACTGCGAAAAGAGGCGCATGCATCGCCTTGGAGGGCTATAGATGCTGCAATCGAAGGCAGCGGATCATCCCAATGGTCATTTTCCCAGGCGTTGTAGTATACGGGCAAGAAGCTGTTCAGCTCCATATAGGGTGCAAGCTCGCGATTGTTGTCAAGCAATCCGTCGAGGTCTCCGTGAGACTCAAGAAAAGGATTAACCTCTTCAAGGATGCAGGCCACCTGTCTAACGAAGAATGTCTTCCCGCTTCCCCAATCAGCGTCGACGAACAGGGAAAACCCGCCTTCGATGGATTTGAGTATCCCGGCAAACTCGGCGAGATCTCCATTCCTCCCGAGGGCGTCGTTGTGCAGCAGCTTAACAAGGATGTCGCGTGTAGGTGCTGAATCGATTCTTCGCATGTTACTTACTCTAATCCCACTCAATAGTTAGAAACTATCTCCAGTTCGTTCCAGTTTGCCTCAGTTTGTCCCACTTGCATCCAGTCTCAAAATTGCCGCGAATCCAGACCTCGAAGGGTGTCCTCTGCTCCCTCACGGCCTGCTTGAGGAACATGTTGATCGCCTGGGTGGTGCTGATGCCGAGCTTCGAGAAGAGCTTCGCAGCGTCGTCCCTCGTCTGCCTCTCCATGCGTACGGTGACGTTAACTGTCTCCATGCGGACCTCCTTGCCTCGTGTGTGCGCAATACGGCGATTGCACGCGCGGCAGGCGGTATGTTCCTGGAATCCGTCATGGTGTGGCGGATATCCGTCACGTGGCGACTGGAATATGCCGTGACCCGCTCCCATATACAAAGATAGCACCCATGATGCAGTGCGCCATGGGTGCTATCTAGGTTTTCATGCACGTAAATTGCACATATTTTAACTACTCAAACTCGATGGTCGCCGGCGGCTTGGACGTGATGTCGTAGCACACGCGGTTGGCACCGGGAACCTCGGCCACGATGCGGCCCGAGATGCGGGCCAGGACGTCGTAGGGCAGCTTGGCCCAGTCGGCGGTCATGGCGTCGCTGGACTCCACGGCGCGCAAGATGATCGGGCGCTGATAGGTGCGCTCGTCGCCCATAACGCCAACGGACTTGATGTCGGGCAGGACCGCAAAATACTGCCAGCAGCTGTGCTCGGAGTTGCGCTCGCCGGTCTGCTCAAACAGGCGCTGGTTGTAGGCATCGAGCTCCTCGCGCACGATGGCGTCGGCATTCTTGAGGATCTCGAGCTTCTCCTTGTCGACCGCGCCGATGATGCGGATGGCCAGACCCGGGCCCGGGAAAGGCTGGCGGAACACGATATGACCCGGCAGGCCAAGTGCCAAACCAAGCGCGCGGACCTCGTCCTTAAAGAAGTGATCGAGCGGCTCAATAAGGTCGAAGTGCACACCCTCGGGGAACGGGATCAGGTTGTGATGACTCTTGATGGTGGCCGTCTTGCCGCCCGTCTTGCGAGCGCCAGACTCGATGATGTCGGGGTAGATGGTGCCCTGAGCCAGGTACTTGACCGGCTTGCCATCGGTCTCGAGCTGCTGCGCCACGGCGAAGAACTCTTTCCAGAACTGCGTACCGATGATGCGGCGCTTCTCCTCGGGCTCGGTCACGCCGGCCAGAAGCTCGGCATAACGGTCCTCGGCGTGGACGTGAATAAAGTCGACGTCAAACTGCTTGGTGAAGACCTCCTCCACCTGCTCAGGCTCACCCTTGCGCAGCAGACCGTGGTTGATGAACACGCAGGTCATCTGCTTGCCCACGGCGCGAGCGCCCAGCGCAGCCACGACGGAGGAGTCGACGCCACCGGACAGGGCCAGAATCACGCGGTCGTCGCCGACCTTCTCGCGAAACTCGGCCGTCATGGTCTCGACCAGGTTGTCCATGCTCCAGTTGGGCTCCAGGCCGCAGATCTCAAACAGGAAGTTGCTCAGCAGCTGCTGACCGTACTCGGAATGCTTGACCTCGGGGTGGAACTGCGTGGTGAAAATCTTGCGCTCGACGCACTCCATGGCGGCAACCGGGCACACGTCGGTGCTGGCGGTAACGGTAAAGCCCTCGGGCACCTCGGACACGGCGTCGCGGTGGCTCATCCACACGGTCTGCTCCATGGGCGTGGAGTTAAAGAGCTTGGCGCCGGCAGTGCGCGTAATAGTGGCGCGGCCGTACTCGCCCACCTCGGAGTGACCGACCTTGCCGCCGAGCGTCACGGCCGTGATCTGATGGCCGTAGCAAAAGCCCAGGACGGGAAGGCCCAGGTCAAAGATGGCGGGGTCGATGGACGGAGCGTCCTCGGCATACACAGAAGCCGGGCCGCCGGAAAGGATGAGCGCAGAGGCGTTCATCTCGCGAATCTCGTCGGCCGAGATGTCGCAGGGGACAATCTCGGAATACACGTTGAGGTCGCGGACGCGACGGGCAATGAGCTGACCGTACTGCGCACCAAAGTCGAGTACGAGGACCTTTGCGGAAGCCTTTTGATCCATGGTTTCCCCTCCTGTTGGCGGGGAGCCGGTGCCCACCCGCGTGAATGAACGAAAATAACTTTCATAGTGTACACGTTATATGGGGTTTCTCGTCCCTCGCAGCCATCAGCGCACGGCAAACGCACGACCTGGGCCCTTATTTGACGGCAATTGAAGTGTTACTATACGTTACAGATGATGTATTACGTTTGAACATTGGACGCCCTGTGCCACAATACTGCCGAACGACTCCGCCTCTGCGGCGGCAAATACGATAGGAATACCAGCATGAAGCGCATCCTTCTCATCGCCACGGGCGGCACCATCGCATCGACCGAGGACGGCAACGGCCTCTCCCCCGCCCTGACCGGTGAGGAACTCGCCCAGAGCGTCCCCGAGATCTCGGGCCTCTGCGAGCTCGACGTGGTACAGCCCATGAACATCGACAGCACCAATATGCGCCCCAGTGACTGGATGCGTATCCGCGACGTCATCGTCGAGGGTTATGCCGACCACGACGGCTTCGTGATTCTGCACGGCACCGACACCATGAGCTACACCGCGGCGGCGCTTTCCTACCTGATTCAGGACAGCCCCAAGCCCATCGTACTCACCGGCTCGCAAAAGCCCATGGGCAATCCCTTTACCGACGCCAAGCTC
The DNA here is from genome assembly GCA_900546115.1 of uncultured Collinsella sp. Classification (GTDB taxonomy): domain Bacteria; phylum Actinomycetota; class Coriobacteriia; order Coriobacteriales; family Coriobacteriaceae; genus Collinsella. The sequence goes on along the minus strand of URBQ01000015.1, from coordinate 21,819 downwards.
AACCTGTACCAGAGCCTGCTTTATGCGCTCGACGAGCACTCGCACGACGTCTCAATCGTGTTTGGCGGCGTAGCCATTGCCGGCACGCGCGCCCGCAAACAGCGCACCATGAGCTTTAACGCGTTCATTAGCGTCAACTATCCGCCTATCGCCTATATCCGCAACGACCGCATCGTGCGCAACGGGCTTCACGGCACGCATCAGGGCGAAAACCCGGTGCGTTTCTACGACAGCATCGACCCGCGCGTATTTGTCCTTAAGCTAACGCCTGGCGTGAACCCGGGTATCCTGGACGCCCTTGCCGACAGCTACGATGCTGTAATCCTGGAGACCTTTGGCATTGGCGGTATCCCCGAGTTTGGCGAGTCGGGCGAGTCGTTCCAAGAGGCGATTTTCCGCTGGGTCGATTCGGGCCGCACCGTCGTTATGACCACGCAGGTCCCCGAAGAGGGCCTTGACCTGGGTGTTTATGAGGTCGGCCGTGCCTACGCCGATCATCCGGGCATTTTGCGCGGCGACGACATGACCACCGAGACGCTCGTGGCCAAGACCATGTGGGCGCTCGGCCAGTCACGCGATGCCGCCGAGATCCAGCGCCTGTTCTACAGCCAAGTCAACCACGACCGCATCCCGATGGCGTAATTCAGTTGTCGACGAGTATCCCCTATTCGATGCCCTCGAGAAGCTCTGACACCGTCATGCCGAGTGCGGGTGCGATCTTAAATAGAACCTTGAGCGTGAAATTTGCCGTCCCATCTTCGATTCGGTCGAGGTAGGGTCGGCTGATTCCTGTCGCCACACAAAAATCAACCTTGGAGATACCAAGGTCCCTGCGTGTCTCTTCGACCCGCCTGCCAAGAATCTGTTTCGCACGTTCGTCCATGCAGCCGAGTTTGAAATGGAGCTGAACAAAAACGTAAACTATAGTTTACGTTTTGCCGAATACACAGGAGTTTTCTATGTCGGGTTCTTCGGTCCGCATGCACCGAACTACGCTTCGCACAAACAGCGCACCGCCCAAGCTCGTCGTCGTTGAAGCCGAATGCCTTTCGCCCGATGAGCGCACAGCATTTGCATTGCTATCAAGTCGCGTCGCCGCCGTTCTGGTCCCTTGCCCGGCGCAAGGTGAACTTGCCATCCAATGCCAAACGCACAGCTGCCCGCTCAATCAGGCTGCCGTAATCGCAACCAGCCAACGCGGCCTGCCGCTCCTTCTAGAAGCCGGTATCGCGCTCTGCCTCCGCGGTGCCGGATACGAAAACGAGGCCGCCGCCGATGTAGTCTTTCAACCACGATCGAGCGGCGGCCTCGCAGCAGCCATCGAATATGCTTGCAGGCTCGTTGCCTAAAGGCGCAAGCTAAAAGCCCAGGCCAAAGCCCATACCGGTAATCGCCGAATACATAAAGTAGACGTTGATTACGTTGAGAAACACACCCGTGATGCAGCCGTTTCGCAGGTAGCGCTCGCACACGATGCGCGCCATGGCGGCGGATTCCTCATTGTTCTTTGCCTGGCGTCCCGCCGTAAAGTACGTCGCCACGCTCAGCAGCAAGTTGAGCACCGGCAGCGCCAGCAACTCGTAGCTCTTGCCCCAGCGCGTCGCCTCGCCGGCAGCATTAAACTTTGTTGCTACCTCGGGACCAATGTTGGGGATAACACACGCTGCGACCACCAGCGGAATCACCGCAAGTACGAGCAGCGCAATACCCATGTAGCCAGCTTTTTTGCCATATTTAAACATATGCGTCGTCCTTATACGTTAAAGCGGAAGTGCACGACGTCGCCATCGGCCATGACATAGTCCTTGCCCTCAATACGCAGCTTGCCGGCAGCCTTGGCGCCCTGCTCGCCACCGAGCTCGATGTAGTCGTCGTAGCCAATGACCTCGGCCTTAATAAAGCCGCGCTCAAAGTCGGTGTGGATGACACCGGCGGCCTGCGGGGCGGTCGCGCCCTGACGCACCGTCCAGGCCTTGACCTCCATCTCGCCAGCCGTAAAGAACGACTGCAGGCCAAGCAGCTTGTAGGCGGCCTGCGCGAGCACGTCCAGACCGGGCTGCTCCAGGCCCAGGCTCTCCAGGTAGTCGGCGGCGTCCTCGGGATCGAGCTCGGAAAGCTCGGCCTCGATTTTGGCGCAGATGGGCAACGGCTTGACACCGTCGATGGGCGCCAGGTCCTCGTTGAGCATATCCTCGTCTACGTTGGCCACATACAGAATGGGCTTCATGGTGAGCAAGAACAGGCCCTTGGCAGCGGCGCGCTCCTCGTCGGTCATCTCCATGGATGCGGCGCGCTTGCCCTCGTTGAGCCAGGCAAGCAGACGCTTGGCCACCTCGAACTTGGGCATGAGCTCCTTGTCGCGCTTGACCTCCTTCTCGAGCTTGGGCAGCTGCTTCTCGAGCGTGCCCATGTCGGCCAAGATGAGCTCGGTCATGATAGTGTCGGCATCGCCGGCGGGATCGACGAACTCGCCCGTGCGGCCCACCTCGCGCATAACGTTGGGGTCCTTAAAGTAGCGCACGACCTCGCAGATGGCGTCGGTCTCGCGGATGTTTGCCAAGAACTGGTTGCCCAAGCCCTCGCCCTCGTTGGCACCCTTCACCAGGCCCGCGATGTCGACAAACTCGACCGTAGCCGGCACAATGCGGCCCGGGTTGACGATATCGGCGAGCTTTTGCAGGCGGTTATCGGGCACATCGACGATACCCACGTTGGGGTCGATCGTGGCAAACGGGTAGTTGGCGGCAAGGCCGGTTTTTTTGGTAAGCGCGGTGAACAGCGTCGACTTGCCCACGTTGGGCAGGCCCACGATACCGATGGAAAGGGACACGACAGCTCCTTTTGGTACAGGTACTTCAAACTGCATAAGTATAGCGCCGCCGCAGCATCCAGGCGAACCCGGACGCCACGGCGGCGCAAATGAAGCAGAGATTGGGGTCGCCAGCTAGTCCGCGAGCTTTTCCACCTGGTCGAGCATCTTGTCGAGCTTGGCCTTTGCCTCGGCCTTGGCCTTCATCGCCTCTTCGTGGGCCTTGGCCTTCTGGGCAGCCTTTTCCTCGGCCTCGGGGTCGACGACAACCAGATTGGACGCGTCGTGTTGAACCAGCTTGAGCGCATGCTCGGGACAAACCTTGACACAGGCGCCACAGCCTAAACAATACGTGGACTCCAACGCAAAGCGGCCGCTTCCCACCAAATCGCAGGCAAACGTGGGGCACACGTTGACGCACTCGCCGCACGACGTGCACTTGTCAAAATCGCATTCCGGCGTGCTCACCTGCATGTTCTGGGCAAGCTCGGGATGGTTCTGCAGTGTCGAGAGCACCAGCTGCCGCCCGTGCGTGAGCGAACGGCGACGCTTGGTCGTCGTGGTGCCGCACATGGTGTTGAGCGTGCGCTCCAGCTGGGTAATCTGATGACGATGGGCTTTGAGCTTCTGCGTCACCGAGGCCAGCGCCGCCGTCGCCGGGTTGAGCTTGGTCACTGTCAGGCCCGTCGTGCGAGCGATCTTTTCCATGTACTCCTTGCGCTCGTACTCGCGAAGCTTATGGCACTTGAGGCTCTTGGGGTCGACCTCCAGGCCCATACCCGTGCCAGACCACTCCTCGGCCTTCGCAATCGCCTCGCCCAGAATGTCCTCACCACCGGTGTTGCGGCATTTATCGCACACGCCCAACGGCAGGTACACGCTCACGTTGGGATAGTCGGCCAGCACCGAGAACCAGGTCTCGGCCGTAATATCGCCCACGCAGGCAACGACGACCTCGTTTTCGCGCGGCATGCGCTTAAGGGCACGCGTGCAGGTAACGTAGGCAGTCTCGTGGCTCGTAGCAGCAGAGACGATATCGTCATACAGGTTTTTGGGCGCCAGGCGCGGCGAGATGATCGCCTCGGTCGGACAGGCAGCGGCGCACAGGCCGCACTTGCGACAGGAGTCGAGGATCTCAATGGCGTCTTCCTCGACCTCGATAGCGTTGACCGGGCACACGTCCATGCACGCGGTGCAGCCGCTCTTTTCGTTTTTGCAGGTCAGGCACGGAATGGTATTGCCGCGCGGGCGCTCCTTGTAGTCGGCAGGATTCCACTGCGGCGCTGACGGATCGAGTGCATCGGTCACACCGCCAAGCGGGTTTTTAAGAAAGTCGAAACCCTTACTGATCTCGATAATGTCATCAAACAGATCGTGTTCCTGCGCCATGCGCGGCCCCTCCCTGAGCAGTGCAAACAAGCAAGAGATAATGATACGCCATCGGCTCACGCCTCGGGCAAATTACACGCGGCGCATCTTTGCGGCAAATAGCCTATGCCCATCGCCGCCTCGATTGCACAAGGTCAATCAAGCGCCAAGCTATGCCTCGCACATGAGCTGCACGAGCTTCTGTTTGGTCACCTTGGTCTGCTCGTTGGCCATGTTGCGCTCGTTTCTAAAGACCGCATTTGCAACACCCTGCAGATCGGTATCGGAAATCTCACCAAGGCCCAGCTCCTCGAGCGTGGTCGGCAGACCGACGCGCTGGCAAAACTCGAGCACCTGATCAAGCTCGGGCGCACGCTCCAGGCGCAGCTGCACCACCAGGCCAAATGCCACGGCCTCGCCATGCATGGCCCTGCACTCGGGCAGAATCGTCAGACCGTTGGCGATGGCATGCGCCAACGCCAAGCCACCGCTCTCAAAGCCGACGCCCGAGAGCAGAATATTGCACTCGATCAGGCGCTCAACTGCCGGCGATGTACGGCCCTTTTTGAGATCGCGCTTGGCAGCGACGCCGCACTCCATGAGTGTGTCATAGCAGGCACGTGCCGCGACCAGAGCCAAGTGCCCCGGCGCGCCACCGTGCTCGTTGGTGCCGCGCACCGCGGCGCACGAACGCGCCTCGAAGTACGTTGCCAGCGCGTCGCCCATGCCAGCGACCGTCATACGCAGTGGGGCCGCCGCGACCACGTTGGTATCGACCACGACCAGGTCTGGATTCTTCTCGAGCATCAGGTAGCGGTCGAACGACCCGTCCTCGTGATACAGCACCGAAATCGCGCTGCACGGACCGTCCATCGAAGCCGCCGTGGGGCATACGCACAACGGCAACTCGGCATAAAACGCAACGGCCTTGGCGATATCGAGCATCTTTCCACCGCCAATACCCACCACCATGTCGCAATACTCTGCCTGGGCTTCCTTAGCCATTTCGACAACGGCCTCTTCCGTACACGGACCGTCATAAATCTTAAAGAACGGCTCGCTTAGATCTTCATCCAGAAATCCATCGACGATCTGTCTGCACAGCCGATCCTCGGTGCCCTGGTCAAACAAGACATAGGCAGCGCAGCCCAACCATGACAAATACCTGCCCTGACGCGAAAGTTCGCCCGACCCCTGAACATACCGGCCGGGACCGCCATAAACCATAGGAAGCGCCATACGAGAATCCGCCCTTCATCAAACAACGATTGGTGCAAAGCAACCTGACCCCCTTGCACCAACTTGGTGCGAAGGGGTCAGGGTAGTTTGCACCATAGCAAAAAGGGGCAAAGCCATCTGCTGGCTTTGCCCCTTCCTTAGCTTGATTTACTCATCCATGAGATAGTAGTGGCCCAGCGCGTCGGCACCCAGGATGGCGTTTGCGACCATCTCGGGCGTCACCTCAAACGGCATGTTGCACATGGTGTCATCGGGCGCGCAGGCGGCCTCGGCAACAATCATGGCCTGCTCGCGCGTAAGCTCGGCAACGCCAAGTTCCTTCATCGTGACCGGCAGGCCCAGCTCAATGCAGAAGCCCAAGACTTCCTCGAGCTTCTCGGTCGGGGCATCTTCGAGTACCAGCTGAACGATGGTGCCGAAGGCGACCTTCTCGCCGTGATACATGCCGTGGCACTCGGGCAGCATCGTCAGACCATTGTGGATGGCATGAGCAGCAGCAAGGCCCGAGCTCTCAAAGCCAATGCCCGAAAGCAGCGTATTGGCCTCGATGATATGCTCGACGGCAGGCGTGAGCGCACCCTTCTCCAGCGCGACCTTGGCCTTGACGCCATCGGCCATAAGCGTCTCGTAGCAGAGCTTGGCGAGCGCCAGGCCAGCCATTCCGCCCTTGCCGCCGGCGCAGGTGCCGCCGTCGGCATCATGCGTCGCCTGGGCCTCAAAGTAGGTTGCGAGCGCATCGCCCATACCGGAAACCGTCAGGCGCACCGGGCTCGCCGCGATAACCGTCGTATCCATCAGGACAATATTGGGGTTTGCCTTAAGGAAGAGGTACTTGTCGAACTGGCCGTCATCGGTATAGAGCACCGAAAGCGCCGAACACGGGGCATCGGTCGAAGCGATGGTGGGGCAAATGATAACCGGGGACTCCAGGTAGTAGGCAACGGCCTTCGCGGTGTCGAGGATCTTGCCGCCACCGACGCCGACGATGATGTCGCAACCGTTGTCGCGAGCGAGCGCAACCAGGCGATCGACCTCGCCCTTGGAGCACTCGCCGTTAAAGTCCTCAAACAGCAGCTCGGCCTTAGCCTCAGCAAAACCGCCCTCGATCTTAGCACCGACGCGCTTCTTGCCCGAAGGCGTCACGATGACGAGGGCCTTAGCGCCGAGCGGCTCGACATAGGAACCGAGCTTGGCCAGCTCGTCCGGGCCCTGGATGTACTTGCTGGGGCTATTGAAAATTGCAGCCATAACTATCCCATTCTCTAAAATAAAAAAGAAAGGGGCTCCGTACAGATACGTGCGGAGCCCCTCGTTACGATAACAAGAGTCGATTAGAAATCGATGTCGGTGTCGTAGTAGCAGGCCTTGAGAATCTTCTCGAAGTCGGCAGCCTTGGTCTCACGCGGGTTCTCGGGCGTGCAGGCGTCCTGCTCGGCGTTCGCGGCGATCTCGGGGAGCTTCGCGAGGAACTCCTCCTCGGAAACCATCTGCGGGTTCTCGGCGTCGACCTTCACGCCGCCATTCGCGTAATCCTTGATGGACTGCGGAATGTTGAGCTGGTCGTTGAGGTCGCGGATCTTCTGGACGAGCGCAGCGATGAGCTCCTCGTTGGTCTCGCCGGGAAGGTGCAGGATCTCCTTGGCCACGTAAGCGTAACGCTCGGCAGCACGGGGATCCTTGGAGTTCCACTGGATGACCTTGCCCAGGTACATGGCGTTAGCAGCACCGTGGATGATGTGGCCGTTCTCAAAGGCTGCACCGGTCTTGTGAGCCATGGAGTGAACGATGCCGAGCAGACCCGAGGAGAAGGCGATACCGGCGATGCACTGAGCCTCGTGCATGTGCTGACGAGCCTCATGGTCGCCAGCATAGGACTTGGGCAGCCACTCGACGATCTCGCGGATGCCGTGCAGGGCGTTGGCATCGGTGAACATAGAAGCGCAGGTGGAAACGTAGGCCTCCATGCAGTGGGTCAGAGCGTCCATGCCGGTGTGAGCGCAAAGCTTAGCAGGCATGGTGTAGGTGAGCTCGGGGTCGACGATGGCGACATCCGGGGTGATGTTGAAGTCGGCCAGCGGGTACTTGATGCCCTTGGCGTAGTCGGTGATGACGGAGAAGGCAGTGACCTCGGTAGCGGTACCGGAGGTAGAGGAGATGGCGCAGAAATGAGCCTTCTGACGCAGCTCGGGGAAGCTGAACGGCTGGATGATGTTATCGAAGGACTCCTTGGGATACTCGTAGAAGACCCACATGGCCTTAGCGGCATCGATGGGCGAGCCGCCGCCGATGGCGATAATCCAGTCGGGCTCGAACTCGCGCATGGCCTCGGCGCCCTTCATGACCGTCTCGATGGACGGATCGGACTCGACGCCCTCGAACAGCTTGACCTCGAAGCCGCCTTCCTTAAGGTCGGCCTCAACGTCCTGCAAGAACCCGCCGCGGCGCATAGAGCTGCCGCCAGAAACGATGATGGCCTTCTTGCCCTTGAGGTTCTTCACCTCGTGGCGAGCGCCCTCACCAAAGTACAGATCGCGAGGATTGGTAAAACGTCCCATACTGTGCCTCCTAAACAAGCCCCTCTTAGACTTGCGTATATAACGGAGCACCCGATTGGCTCCGTTAGGACCGTTTTGCGCGTTGCCGGCGATGACAATGCGCGATGTCTAAACGTCTCAACGCTCAGACAAACACTATTCTACCGTTCTGGTTGGTCAGTTATTCACCTAAAGCCGACAATGATGAAACGTTTTTTCTATCCCTGAAGACCCTTGTGCGGCATTCATACTCCCAAGCTGGGCAAACGTTTTATCAAGGTTGACTACATATCCTGGGCAGGACTGTGCCCCTCCAAAATATGCACCGTTCGCCGCCAAAAATCGACCGTTTGCGGCACCGTGATACCACTCGGTCGTCCAAGGTGCCGACATTTGTGCGACATCCGTCTTCGTGGTGCAAAGGTGCAAGTCTAAGTGCGACACCCCCGGTGTGCCACATGCGGGTAAACTAGAACCTTATATAGAGACATTTGAACCCTAACCGCAGCAAAGGAGGCCCCATGGCATTCGATCCCATTCAAGAGGATTGCCATCGCCTCGTTCTTGAGGCCTTGCGCCGCGACAATATCCCGCTCACCGATGGCACCGCCGTAGAGCGTCTGATGGAACAATTCACCCGCAACCCCGCGCCGCTCATCGTGCATGATCGCGACCGCGCCGGACATCTGATTGCCAAGGTGGTCGAGGCTGTCGACTACCGCATTCCCTTTATCCCTGACGATGCCCAGGCAGAGCAAGAAGAGACCACAGCCGAAAACATGCTTCGCGAGGCAGCCGCGCTCGACCCCACCAACTGGGATGCCCAGCGCATGCTGACCGCCCTCACCGCCAACTCCAACGAGGAGTACGTACAGTATTTGGTATCCAAGCGCGATGAAGTCGAGCACGACCTGGCACTCAAGATCGCCTCGGCGCAGGACCCCTACGAGCGCGAGGCCGCTGGCGACCTTATGCGCCGCCCCTACCTGCGCTGGCTTGCCGCCCTTGCGTCGCGCGCCCTCATTAGCGGCCGCTATCGCATGTCGCTCGAAGCCGCGAATCGCAGCCTGGACTTTGCGCCCAACGACCCCGCCGGCGTCCGCCATACTGCGATGCTTGCCATGGCAAAGCTCGAATACCCCGCCGAGGAGCTCAAGCGCTTTCGCTCTGCCCACTCCGTCCCCTATCTCGCCAACACGCCGCTACGCCGTCGTCCCAAGGATGCAGAGCGTGACTTGGACCCGTGGACGCTCATCGCGCTGATGAGCGCTGCCTGGCGCGAGCTGGACTACGAGGGTGCCGAGCACTACTTGCGCATCCTTGCACGCTCGTGCCCGCACGCAGCCGAGGCGCTCTACTTCCAAACCGAGTTTCCCGATGGCGTCTATGCCCGCGTCAACGTGGATGCGGGCTCCACCGACGAGCTTGTCCTTGCGCTGTCCGAAGCGACGCCGGTTCTGCAGGAGGGCCTGGGTGCCCCCGACAACGCCAGCTTTGCCGCCTGGGTCGCCACCAACGATATCGTGCGTTCCCAGATCGACGAGCGCATCCTGCGAGCGGCCGAGCAGGGCTTGCCGTTTAAGGGAGGAGACCTCTAATGGATCCGAGCGTCTACATCCCCGCCTACCTGGAGCGCGCCTACGTTGCGTCGCACCCCGAACTCACCGATGCAGCACGCGATCTTGTCCATAACGACGTGAGCGTCAGCCCTCACAAGTATGCGCAGACCGAGCATGCCCAGGCGCTGCTGTCCTATGCCGGCGTCCACCGCCACCTGCTCGACGAACTCCATCGCATCGAGGACATGGGCAGCGACGAGGAGTTTGAGAAGACACGCAACCGCCTGTTCGACGATATGCGCGATGAGCTGCTCAAGATTGTCCGCATCGATGCGTATGTCGTCGATGCCCAGCTGCTCGCCATCATTTTGGCGGACACGCCCGTCGACGCCTGCCTGGGCGACCTGATGAAACTCGAGGCGACCACGGCCGATTACCTGCAGCAAAGCGTGCCCGGGTTCGACATGGAGGCCCCACACTACTGGGCCAACAAGGTTTTGACGGACGGCGTGACGGCGGCCGATCTCACCGTAAGCGAGCCGGCGCTTATCGGGTGGCTCCACACGCTCGAGGCCATCTCGCAGCTGTGCATGGCGAGCGCTCGTTACCGTGCCGCCGCCAACTATTCTCGCCGTGTTCTTAAGGCGGAGGGCTATCCCACCCGAGCTGCAGGCACCGTGCTACTCGCCCTCGCTCGTCTGGAAGACGAGGACGGCTTTTTTGCCCTGGCCCACCAGCTCGAGGAACAGATGGGGGCCGATGTCCTCGAGGACTCCCCCTGGTACCTGCTCGCCCGCACGATCTTGCTGTTCAAAACGAACAAGATGCGCCCGGCCACACGCGCGCTGCGCGAGTTTGCCAACCGCTGCGAGGGCGGCGCGTTCTTTTTGCTGAACCCCATGTATCAGACACCGTACCTTCCCTGCCGGCCCGAGCCGCACGACCCCTGGGACCTTTCGCATCAGGCAGTTTGGGAAGCCGACGGCATCATCTCGGATACTCCCGACTTTGCCCCCTGGGCCAGCGCTTGCGAAGACGTATCGCAGCTTGCCCAGGAATTTGCGCGCCGTTACGGCTTTTAACGGCGCAAACGTCACGACCATGTCATTCACGTTAGGAACGGCTTCATGAACTTCCGCTCATCTCTCGCCTGCACCTCGAGCGATATCGCCCGCTGGGGGCTGCGCTCCGTCCTTAAGCGCCAGGGCGGCGTACTCCCCGGCCGCATCGCCATGAAGATCGACCCCGAGTTGCTGAGCGACCTCGCGGACCTTGTCGACCGCAGCGTGGTAATCACCGGCACCAACGGCAAGACCACCACCTCCAACCTCATCGCCGACGCCGTTGCCGCCAGCGGCGTCACCGTGGTATGCAACCGTGCCGGAAACAACATGGAGCCGGGCGTGGTGGGCGCCCTGCTCGAGAGCCGCAGCGATCTTAAGCGTGCCGGAAGCGGCAAGCGCGTAGGCGTCTTTGAGTGCGACGAGCTCTACACGGTGCGCGTCCTGCCCAAGCTCAAGCCGACCTACTTTGTGCTGCTCAACCTGTTCCGCGACCAGCTGGACCGCTACGGCGAGATCGACCACACCCAGGACGTCATCGCCCACGCGCTGGAGCTTTCGCCGGCAACGACGCTCATCTATAACGCCGACGATCCGCTGTGCGCCTCGATCGCCGCACGCGTCCCCAACACGAGCATCGCCTTTGGCATCGACGGTGCCACGGGCACCGAGTCCGATCGCATTAGCGACTCGCGTTTTTGCTCGCAGTGCAACGCGCCGTTGGAATACGACTATGTGCAGTACGGCCAGCTCGGCGCCTATCATTGTCCTTCGTGCGGCTGGGCCCGCCCTGGGCTTGTCCGTCGCGTGACGGGCGTGGAACTCGGCTGCGACGGCTACGGCTTTGACCTGAACTTTGGACCCGAGGCACAAGCGCCCGCAACGCACATCGCCACGCGCTACAACGGCCTGTACATGGTCTACAACGTTGCCGCCGCCTTCTTTGCGGCGCGCGAGTTGGGCGTGGACGCGGCACATCTGCAGCCAACGCTCGATGCCTACGTCCCCGCCGGCGGACGCATGGGCCGCTGGGAGATCGCCGGCCGTACCGTCGAGGCCAACCTGGCCAAAAATCCCGTGGGCTTCGATCGCCAGATCCAGTCCATTAAAACGGCAGGCGGCAGGCTCTGCGCCTTCTTCCTGAACGACAACGACGCCGACGGCCACGATGTCTCGTGGATCTACGACGTCGACTTCGAGCGCATCGCCGATACCCCAGGGCTTATCGCCTTTGTCGGGGGTACGCGCGCGCACGATATGCAGGTACGCCTGAAGTACGCCGGCATCGACGCCGCCATCATCTCGAATATCGAGCAGGCGATCGGCGCCGTGGCAGACGAGGAGGCTGGCGATACGTTCTACGCCGTCGCCAACTACACGGCCTTCCCGCCGCTGGTCAAGGAGCTCGACGAGCTTAAGGGCACCGATGCGAGCTCGGTTGCCTCCCACGCCGTAACGCGCGCCGATGGCAGCGCTGTCCCCACCGACATTGTGCCGGTCGAGCTCTCGCGCCCCCTGCGCATCGTCTATCTGTACCCCGATGCCCTCAACCTCTACGGCGACGGCGGCAACGTCATTGCCCTCGAGCGCCGCTGCGCCTGGCGCGGCATTCCCGTGCGCGTGGACGAAGTCCGTATGGGCGAGACGCTCGATCTCACCGACGCCGACATCGTCATGATGGGCGGTGGCTCCGACCGCGACCAGCTGGCCGTGGCACACGAGCTGCTCGCTCAAAAAGACAAGGTCGCAGCCTATGTTGAGGACGGCGGCTCGCTGCTCGCTATCTGCGGCAGCTATCAGCTGCTCGGCCGTTCGTACTATATGGGCGAGAATCGCATCGATGGCCTGGGCGTCGTTGCCGCCGAAACCGTGCGCGGCTCCGATCGCCTGATCGGCAACGTCGCCGTCAAGGCCAACCTGGCACCCGAGCCCTTTGTGGGATTCGAGAACCACGGCGGCCGCACCCTGCTCGATGCAGAGGCCACGCCGCTCGGAACGTCCGTCGTCGTGGGCACCGGCAACAACGGCGACGATGGCTTTGAGGGTCTGATCTACAAGGGAGTCATCGGCACGTACCTGCACGGACCAGCGCTACCCAAGAACCCCGAGCTCGCCGACTGGCTCATCGCCCACGCCCTTGAGCGCCGTGGCGACGCACAGGCCGCCGCCCTGCTGCCGCTCAAGCCCCTCGACGACACCTACGAGCACGTCGCCCACGACGCCGCCATGAAGCTCCTCCCCTAGCACCTCACAACCACAAAGGGGATAGGCACCTTTGTGGTGGTTTTGACCCGTCCCAGCGGTTTGTCTCAATCTGTAACATCTAGACCGTTAAAAGTCGTCTTACTGTTACAGAATGAGATGTTTGAAGATCGGGATAGAAAGTCGGCTCCTGTGTGGTGGTTTTCCAGTTTGCCAACGATATACGCGCCGGCAAAAAAGTCTGCTATACTCTTTCCCGCTGTCCCCATCGTCTAGCGGCCAAGGACGCCACCCTTTCAAGGTGGATATCGCGGGTTCGAATCCCGCTGGGGGCACCACAGAATCTGAGAAGCCCGTTACCAATCGGTAGCGGGCTTTTTGCTACCCATACGCCGGGATTCGAACCCGACAGGGTGCGGATCCCGGCACCATCGCAAGGCCTGTGAGCAAAAAATGGCAAATGTGAGTACTGTTACCGATTTAGTGACAGCGAATTTGGCCTTTTAGATGGTGAATCAGATGTCAAATCAACGACCTAGTGCTCAGATTGGGCCCGACCTCAGCTATATACCTGGACATATGTGGTCCAACTCGGCAAAAACTGCCATTTTGATATGGAACTAGTTTAGTGACAGTACTCATATTTGACGTTTTTTGTCCACGGCCCCTTATTGCGTGGGCGAATCAGTTGCATAACGGACTCCAAAGCGTCCTTCACAAACAAAAAGCCGGGGCCCGCGCAATGCGGACCCCGGCTTTCAACCGTGACGGTATGTTGTCCCTGTCCTACACGTAGAACAGGATGTCGTCGTAGGTCGGAACCGGCCAGTAGTCGGCGGCCACGATCTCCTCCATGGCGTCCACGGCAGCACGCAGCGTATCCATAGCGGGAACGACCTCGTGCGCGTACACGTTGGCCTGCTCCTGGCCATCGAGAGCCTCGGCCTTCTGATGCACGGCGTCGAGCGCCTTGATGGAGTCGTTGATGGCGGTGATACCGTTGCAGAGCTTGTTGAGCGTGTTCTGCTCGCACTGCATGGCAGCCTCAGCACCGGCGGCACGAATAGTCTCAAGGCCCTTAGCGACCTTGGTGGCATAGGCGGTAATGACCGGGCGATAGGTACGACGCGCCTCGCGAACCATCGTGGTGGCCTCGATGTTCATGAGCTTGTTGTACTTCTCGAGCTTGCAGTCATAGCGGCACTGGGCCTCGGCCTTGGTCAGGACGCCCGTCTCCTCAAAGAGCGCAATGGCCTTATCGGAAACAAAGGCGGGAAGAGCGTCGGCCGTGGTCTTGTTGTTGGCAAGGCCGCGCTTCTCGGCCTCGATGGGCCACTCGTCGGAGTAACCGTCGCCGGAGAACAGGATGCGCTGGTGATCGGTCAGCACCTTCTTGCAGTACTCGAGCGCGGCGTCCTGAAACTTGTCCTCGGGCGTACCCTCGAGCGCATCGGCGAAGGACTTGAGCGACTTGGCAACGGCGGCATCGAGCACCAGGTTGGAGTCGGAAACGTTTTGCTCGGAGCCGCAGGCACGGAACTCGAACTTGTTGCCGGTGAAGGCGAACGGGGAGGTGCGGTTGCGGTCGGTGTTGTCCTGCATCAGTTTGGGCAGGGTATCGGCGCCCAAGTCAAGCACGCCGCGCGTGGCATGGACGGAAGCCTTGCCATCGATGATCTTCTCGACAACCTCGGTAAGCTGGTCGCCCAGGAAGATGGACATAATCGCCGGAGGAGCCTCGTTGGCGCCCAGACGATGATCGTTGCCGGCCGAGGCAACGGAGGCACGCAGGAGCTCCTGATAGTTATCGACGGCCTCGATCACCGCGGTGAGGAAGACGATGAACTGCAGGTTGTCGAGCGGGGTGTCGCCCGGGTCGAGCAGGTTCTCGGACTCGGTGCCAAGCGACCAGTTGTTGTGCTTGCCCGAACCGTTGATGCCCTCAAAGGGCTTCTCGTGCAGCAGGCAGACCAAGTCGTGACGGGAGGCGATGAGCTTCATCTTCTCCATCATGACCAGATTCTGGTCGATGGCCTCGTTGACCTCGCCGTAGACAGGGGCGAGCTCATGCTGGCAGGGAGCGACCTCGTTGTGCTTGGTCTTGGCAGGAATGCCAAGCGCCCACAGTTCATCGTCCAGGTCCTTCATATAGGACGAGACGGTGGGGCGGATAGCGCCAAAGTAGTGTTCCTCGAGCTCCTGGCCCTTGCAGGGAGCAGCACCAAAGAGGGTGCGCCCGGTGATGACCAGGTCCCTGCGCTTGCGGTAAGCGTCCTTCTTGATCAGGAAGTACTCCTGCTCATCGCCCACGGAAGGAACGACCTTCTTGGGGGTCTTACCAAACAGCGCCAAAACGCGCTTGGACTCACGCGAGAGTGCGGTCATGGAGCGCAGCAGCGGGGTCTTCTTGTCCAGGGCCTCGCCCGTGTAGGAGCAAAAAGCCGTGGGGATGCACAGGACATCGTCCTTAATGAATGCGGGGCTGGTGGGATCCCAAGCGGTGTAGCCACGGGCCTCGAAGGTGGCACGCAGGCCGCCGTTGGGGAAGCTGGAGGCGTCCGGCTCGCCCTGGATGAGGTTCTTGCCCGTAAACTTGGTAATGGCGGTGCCGTCGTGGTTGGGCTCGAGGAAGCTGTCGTGCTTCTCGGAAGTAATGCCCGAAAGCGGCTGGAACCAGTGCGCGTAGTGCGTCGCGCCCTTGGAGATGGCCCAGACCTTCATGGCGTGGGCAACGGCGTTGGCCACATCCAGGTCAAGCGGCTCACCGTCCTCGAGGGTTGCAGCAAGGCGCTTCCAAATGTCCTTGGGGAGGTAGTCCTTCATGACTTCCTCAGAGAACACCATGGTCCCGAAGCGGTCAGTAAGTTCGGCCATACGGAACTCCCTTCGTATCGGCACCGCGTGAGAAGCGGTGTTGATTACTAACGAACGAGTCATAGATTAGGCTCGTCGTGTTTCCGCAACATTACCGTTATGTTGCTGTCACGAAACCAATCAATGAGGTTACCGCATCGCGGCGGCGTTGCCGCCCTCAACAGCCAATCAACTGTATAAATTGCAGACCTCTCCCCATGGTTTAAGGGTAGTCAATTTGGGATGGGGCTCTATTAACTGGTATTTCGCATCAGATACCAGTCTTTATAGCCCCATCCTAGATTGACCGCTCTGCTATAGGGAATGTCGATAGCAAGGCATCTTTGATTGGTATCCCCGAATAGCGAGTGAAACTCCACCGTGACACAGTGGTGCTGTAGAATCCTTACAACACATCACACTATTACGTATCTAAAGGAGCACGATATGCGCGTCGACGAGGAATTTAAGCAGGCAGCATCCCAGGGCACCGCACCCGTTTCGTTTGAGATGTTCCCGCCCAAGGGCGAGCTGACCCTCGACACGGCTCGCGAAGTGGCAGGCAATCTGTGCAAGCTTTCGCCGAGCTTTGTCTCGGTCACCTGCTCTGCCGGCGGCTCGGGCAACGGCGCCACCACCGCCCCCATCGCGCATATGATTACGAGCGAATTCAATACGCCCTCGGTGGCGCACCTTACCTGCGTTGGCCGCACGCATGCCGACATCGCCGCCAAGATCGACGAATACCGCTCCGCCGGCGTAGAAAATGTGCTGGCCCTGCGCGGTGATCTTCCTGCTGGCGCGACCGAGGACGACAAGCCCGCCTCGGACTACGCCTACGCCCGCGACCTCATCCCAGAGCTCGTCGACGCCGGCTTTTGCGTGGGCGCCGCGGCCTACCCCGAGGGCCACATTGCCTGTGAGGACCTCAACGCTTCGGTCGAATACCTCAAGCAAAAACAGGACGCCGGCGCGAGCTTCTTTGTGACGCAGCTCTTCTTTGACAACGAGTGCTTCTACCGCTTCCGCGAGCTTGCCGACAAGGCGGGCATCACGGTGCCCATCACCGCGGGCATCATGCCGTTTATGGGCAAGTCCCAGATCAGCCGCATGGTCTTTATGTGCGGCGCATCGCTGCCCTCCCCCGTCATCAAGATTCTCGCCAAGTACGAGAACGACCCCGAGAGCCTGCAGGCAGCCGGTGTAGATTATGCCGCCCGTCAGCTTTGCGACCTTAAGGAGCACGGTGCCGCCGGTCTGCACCTGTACACTATGAATCGTCCTGCGATCGCCGCGACCATTATGGAGCGCCTGGGGTAATGGAAAAACCGCACATCGATACAACCGCTGTCGAAGTGCCGGCCGACCTTGCGTCGCCGGCGCTTTACCGTGTCGATGCTGCGCACCATCCCCGTGTCGACCGTGCCGAGATGCTGCGGTATCTGGGCTACGGCGGCCAGCAGATTGAGCCCGAGCTGTCACGACGTATTGAGCTTGTGGTCGAGCGCCTTGAGCTGGACATTGAGCCCCGCGGCGTGCGGCGCGTGTTTACCGTCGATGCCACGGGCGTGGACGAGCAGGGAGAGCCTTGCATCCGTCTGGTTGGCACCAACGTTGAGCTGCGCGGTCGCGACATCTATCGACATCTCAAGGACGCCCGCATGGCCGCGCTCATGGCATGCACCCTCGGCATGGACGCCGAGCGTCGTCTGCGCACCACGGGAGCTCAGCAGCCCCTAGAGGGAGCCGTGCTCGACGCCGCATGCTCTGCCTATGTAGAAGCCGCCGTTGAGCAAATGGACCAGCAGGTCAAGACGGACGCCACCGTTCATGGGCTCGCCGGCAACTGGCGCTTTAGTCCCGGCTATGGCGACTGCCCGCTCTCGGCCCAGCGCTCGATCGTGAATGCGCTCAACGCCACGCGGCTCATCGGGCTTACCGTCACGCCCACCAGCCTGCTCATGCCCACCAAGAGCGTGACCGCGGTGATTGGTCTGTTTGACGGCGAAGTCCACGACGCCCAGAGCCGCCCCACCTGCAATATCTGCCGCATGCGCGAGCACTGTCGCTTCCGTGCCGCCCACACCACCTGCTATTCCAGCCATTAGGAGCCCTCGATGTTTACTCCGCTTATCACTCATGATCTGGACGGTGCTGCGCTGGCGGCACCTGTCAATGCCGCGCGCTGCAACGGCGCCGCGTACAAGACGCGCACGATCGACGATCTGCGCATTAAGGACGATCGCCTGCGTGCGGCCATCGAGGGCACGGGGCACTTGCTGTTCGACGGCGGCATGGGCACCATGTTGCAGGCCGCTGGTATGAAGGCAGGCGCCCTGCCCGAGCTGCTCAACTTTGAGGAGCCCCAGGTCATTACCGACATTCAGCGACAGTACGTCGAGGCCGGCTGCGACGTGATCACCGCCAACACCTTTGGCGCCAACGCCCACAAGCTCGACGGTACCGCCACCGTGGCAGATGTCTTTGCCGCCGCTGTCGCCTGCGCCCGCGCAGCCGGTGCCCACTACGTCGCCGGCGATATCGGCCCCATCGGCGCGCTGCTGCGCCCCTTGGGTACCCTCAGCTTCGACGAGGCCTGCGACCTCTTTGCCGAGGAAGTGCGCGCCGGCGTCGATGCGGGCGTGGACCTCTTTATTATCGAGACCATGACCGACCTTGCCGAGATCAAGGCGGCCGTCCTCGCCTGCCGAGAGAACTCCGACCTGCCCGTCTTTGCCACCATGACCTTTGAGGAAGACGGTCGCACGTTCCTGGGCACGAGTCCCGAGGTGGCCGCCATCACGCTCGACGCCATCGGCGCCGACGTTTTGGGCATCAACTGCAGCCAGGGACCGGCCGAGCTCCGAGGGCTCGCCGCACGTATGCTCACCGTTACGGACAAACCCGTTATGGTGCAGGCCAATGCGGGACTGCCCCACGTGGACGACGACGGTAATACCGTCTTTGACATCCAGGCCCCCGAATACGCCAAAGCCGTCGCCGGCATGATTGAGGACGGCGTGAGCGTCGTGGGCGGCTGCTGCGGCACCACGCCGGCGCACATGGCCGCCTTGCGCACGCTTATCGATAACCACACGCCCAGTCCGCGCCACCGCAAGCCCAGCATGTCGGTCACAAGTGCCCAGACTGTGGTGGACCTTCCCTGCGACGGCCACAAGATTGCCGTCATCGGCGAGCGCATCAATCCCACCGGCAAAAAGCGCCTGCAGCAGGCCCTGCGCGACGGCGATCTGGACTACGTCGTGAGCCAAGGCATCAGCCAGCAGGAGCAGGGCGCCGATATCCTGGACGTCAACGTGGGCCTGCCCGAGATCGACGAGGTCAAGATTATCCAGCAGGCGACCGAGCAGCTCCAAGGCTCCACGCTGTTGCCGCTGCAGATCGACTCCACCGATCCCGCCGCTGTCGAGGCCGCCGTGCGCCGCTACGCCGGCAAGCCCATCATCAACTCGGTCAACGGCAAGCAGCAGATCATGGATGAGATCTTTCCGCTGGTCGCCCACTACGGCACCAACGTTGTCGGCCTTACGCTCGACGAAGGCGGCATCCCTGATACCGCCGAGGCCCGCTTCGCCATCGCCGAGCGCATCGTGGCCGAGGCCGCCCGCTACGGCATCGGCCCGAACCGCATCCTCATCGACTGCCTGGTCATGACCGCCTCGACCAACCAGCGCCAGGCTGAGCAGATCCTGCGCGCCATGTCCCTGTGCAAGGAGCGCCTGGGCGTCAAATGCGCGCTCGGCGTTTCGAACATCAGCTTTGGCCTGCCTGCCCGCCCGCTGCTGGGCTCGGTCTTTTTGGCTGCCGCCTTCGGCGCGGGCCTGGACGCCCCCATCATGAACCCGGGCTCCAAGCGCTTTATGGACACCGTCTACAGCTATCGCGTCCTGAGCGTTGAGGACGAGGGCTCGACCGGATACATCGAGCGCTATGCCGGCTGGACCGATCCGTACAAGATCGCCGCCAACCCGGCAGCAGCTCAGGCCGCATCGACCGACACCGTGCCCGCCGCTGGTGTCACCAGCACCGACGGCAACGACGACCCCATCCGCCACATGGTCGTCTCGGGCCGCAAGGGAGAGATCGCTGCCGAGACCGAGCGTCTGCTGGCAGACCACGACGCCATGGACCTCATCAACAATCACTTTATCCCCGCCCTCGACGAGGTCGGAGTCCTCTTTGACCAGGGCAAGTTCTTCTTGCCGCAGCTCATGGCCTCGGCCGAGGCCGCGCGCGTGGGCTTCGATACCATCAAACGCCTGATGCCCGCCGGCGAGATTGCCGACAAGGGTAAGATCTGCGTGGCCACCGTCAAGGGCGACATCCACGATATCGGCAAGAATATCGTCAAAATGCTGCTCGACAACTACGGCTACACCGTCTTTGACCTAGGCCGCGACGTCGATCCACAGGAGGTGCTCAAGACCGTCAAGGAGCGCGATATCAAACTCGTCGGCCTCTCGGCGCTTATGACCACCACCGTCGTCGCCATGGAGGAGACCATCAAGTTGCTCCATGCCGAGGTGCCGGGCGTCAAGATCATCGTAGGCGGCGCCGTGCTCACCCCCGAATACGCCAAGCAGATCGGCGCGGACTACTACGCCAAGGATGCCGCCGAAAGCGCGCGCATCGCCGAAGAGGTCTTTGGGCAGTAACACAACGGAAACAACCGAGCACCAAAACGTGCCGCATGCGCCACTTGGCACGTGCGGCACGTTAGAATAGAAAAGACTATGCTCGTTTTGGCAGATAGGAGCGCAAGGATGGCGATCACGCCCGCAGAAATCGCGGAAACCCGCGGCATGGTTGAGGAGCAGAACCTCGACATCAGGACCATCACCATGGGTGTTTCGCTCATGGGTTGCGGTGACGAGAACCTCGACCGCATGTGCACGAAGATCTACGACCACGTGACGCACACGGCTGAGCATCTGGTCGAGACCGCCGAGAACCTCGAGCGCGAGTACGGTATCCCCATCGTCAACAAGCGCGTCTCCGTTACCCCGGTGGCGCAGATCGCCGCTTGCTGCAAGGATGAGGACCTCACCCCTATCGCGCACGCCCTCGACCGCGCGGCCGAGACGCTCGGCATCGACTACCTGGGCGGCTTCTCCGCACTCGTCCAGAAGGGCATCGGCGACGCCGACCGCCGCGTCATCCAGTCCATCCCCCAGGCGCTCGCCACCACGAGCCGCGTCTGCTCCAGCGTCAACGTCGCCAGCCTGCGCGCCGGTATCAACATGGACGCCGTGCTCATGGCCGCCCAGACCATCATCGATGCCGCTAAACTCACGGCCGACCAGGATTCCGTCGGCGCTTCCAAGTTTGTCTGCTTTGCCAATATGGTCGAGGACTCCCCGTTTATGGCGGGCGCCGTCCACGGCGGTGGCGAGGCCGACGCCGTCATCAACGTAGGCGTCTCGGGCCCCGGCGTTATGGCCGCAGCCCTGGAGACGCTGCCCGATTCCGCATCGATGATGGAAGTCGCCGAGAAGATTAAGCAGACCGCCTTTAAGATCACCCGTGCCGGCGAGCTCATGAGCCGCGAGGCCGCCCATCGTCTGGGTGTCGAGAAGGGCATTGTCGACCTGTCGCTGGCGCCTACGCCTGCCATTGGCGACTCCGTTGCCCGCATCCTCGAGATCATCGGCGTGGGCACCTGCGGTGGCCCGGGCACGACCTGCGCGCTCGCCATGCTCAATGATGCCGTCAAGAAGGGCGGCGTCATGGCCAGCTCCAGCGTGGGTGGTCTCTCCGGCGCTTTCATCCCCGTGTCCGAGGACGCCGGCATGATCGCCGCCGTCGAGGCCGGTGCGCTTTCGCTCGAGAAGCTCGAGGCCATGACCTGCGTGTGCTCCGTCGGCCTGGACATGATCGCCATCCCCGGCGACACCCCGGTCGAGACCATCGCCGGCATCATCGCCGACGAGATGGCCATCGGCGTCATCAACAACAAGACCACGGCCGTCCGCGTGATTCCCGCCATTGGCAAGGGCGTGGGTGACTGCGTCGAGTACGGCGGCCTGTTCGGCCGTGCACCCATCATGCCGGTGAACCCCAACGCCGGCACCGTGCTTGCCCATCGCGGTGGACGTTTCCCGGCGCCGCTGAACTCGCTGAAGAACTAGCTGAGGGGGACTGGCGAGGAGCCCCGGGGAGGGCAAATATATAAG
>URBQ01000014.1 GCA_900546115.1 uncultured Collinsella sp. | reverse complement strand
ACCTGCTTGATGGCGGAGTACCGCTCCGGGTCCCCCAGCCGGTCGTCTTCCTCGCCCCCCTCGCCGGAGTTGGACTTGCCCCCCAGCAGGTTCATGGCTTGGGCCAGGCACTCGTGGGCCTCACGGGAGATGGAGCCGTAGCTCATGGCCCCGGTCTTGAAGCGTTTGACGATAGAATCCTCGCTCTCCACCTCCTCTAAGGGGATGGGCTCGCCCAGATATTTCATCTCCATCAGGCCACGGAGGGTGTGGGGCTTTGTCTCATCGTCCACCAGGGCGGTGTACTGCTTGAAGAGCCCGTAATCCTCCCAGCGGACGGCCTGCTGGAGCAGATGGATGGTCTGTGGATTATAGAGGTGGTCCTCCCCACCGGCTCGGGCCTTGTGCTCCCCCAGGCTCTCCAAGGTCAGGTCAGTCTCCTGTCCCAAGGGGTCGAAGGCGCGGTCGTGGTTCCGCTCCACTGCGGCGGCCATCTCCTCCAGGCCGATGCCCCCCACCCGTGAGACGGTGTTGGTAAAGTACTTGTCGATTACATCCTGCCGTATGCCCACCGCTTCGAAGATCTGGGCAGACTGGTAGGACTGGAGGGTGGAGATGCCCATTTTGGAGGCGATCTTCACCACTCCGTGGAGGACGGCGGCGGTGTAGTCGGCCACTGCGGTGTGGAAGTCCTTGTCCAGCAGGCCCTCCTCGATCAGATCCACGATGGCCCTGGCGGTCTGCTTCACCGCGATCATCTGCTCCGGCAGATTGTTGCCCAGGGCATTTCCGCCCAGGGCGATGACAACACGTTTACCCATGAATAGCACCTCATTCAAGATAAAGAAAAGTCAAAAGGAGAGGGGCGGAAATGCCCACGCGCCGGGAGGCGCGTACAAGCGTTTTGCCCGAAGGGCAAAACCTTGGCGCAGGCGGAATTCAGTTCCGCCGAGCATGGAAAGGGGCTTGGGGCCCCACGGTCTGAAGCAGTCAGACCGTGGGATATTCACCGTCCCACAGCACCTTGCGGAACTTCATGGGGTCGGTGTTGCCCTCGGTGGAGAACATGAGCACCTGGCTGAAGCGGTCCAGGCCGATGGCCTCCCGGAGCTCCTTGTATTCATCGGTCTCCATGATGGCGGCGATGAGGCCCATGCCCACCGCACCGGACTCACCGGAGATCACCACCGGATCGCCCTTGACGGGGACACCCAGCATCCGCATGCCCCGGGCGCTCACCCAGTCGGGGCAGGAGACAAAGGCGGTGGCGTGGTTGCGCAGGATATCCCAGGAGATGGTGTTGGGCTCGCCGCAGGCCAGGCCGGCCATGATGGTCTGGAGGTCGCCGTCCACGATGCGGGGGGCGCCGTCGCCGGCCAGGGCGCCCCGGTAGAGGCAGTCGGCCGCCTGGGCCTCCATGACGATGAACTTGGGCGGGTCGTTGGGGAACAGGTTGGTGAAGTAGCCCACCACCGCGCCGGCCAGGGAGCCCACGCCCGCCTGGACGAACACGTGGGAGGGACGGTTGACGCCGATCTGGCGGAGCTGCTCGGCGGCCTCGCTGGCCATGGTGCCGTAGCCCTGCATGATCCAGGAGGGGATCTCCTCATAGCCCTCCCAGGCGGTATCCTGAACGATCACGCCGTGCTCGGTCTGGGCGGCCTCGGCGGCGGCCATGCGGACGCAGTCGTCGTAGTTGACCTCCTCAATGGTGACGGCGGCGCCCTCCTTGGCAATGTTGTCGTAACGGGGCTTGGAGCTGCCCTTGGGCATATGTACCACGGCCTTCTGCCCCAGCTTGTTGGCCGCCCACGCCACGCCGCGGCCGTGGTTGCCGTCGGTGGCGGGGAAGAAGGTGGCCTGGCCGAACTCCTTGCGGAAGGCCTCGCTGGTCAGGTAGTCGTAGGTCATCTCGGACACGTCCCGGCCCATCTCCTTGGCGATGTACTTGGCCATGGCGAAGGAGCCGCCCAGCACCTTGAAGGCGTTCAGGCCGAAGCGGAAGGACTCGTTTTTGACGCACAGGCCGGCCAGACCCAGGTATTGGGCCATGCCGTCCAGCCGGTCCAGGGGGGTGACGGAGTACTGGGGGAAGGTGCTGTGGAAAAAGCGGGCCTTGGCCACGTTGGAGAGCGACATGATGGGCAGCTGCCGGTCGTCGCTCTTGGGCATGGTGTTGAGGACCCATTTGATCTGGTCTTTCATTGGGACGGTCGCCTCCAAATTATTTTGAAGTTGCACTTACTTTTTGTTTTACGAGACCATCATACCACGTCCCGTTCAGATGTCAAGAGGATATTCTAAAAAAAATGGTGTAATACTAAAAAATTTTTAGCATCCATAAAAATGCGCCTGAAACATAAGGGAAAAACAGGGAAGCGGGACCCCGGACGGACGGCCGCCGGGACCCCGCGGAAGGTCAGGGGGCGGCCTTCTTGGCTGGCTTTTTGTAGAAGGTGTCCTGCATGGGCAGGCTGGTGCGCAGGATGTGGTCACGGGCGTAGTAGGCCCCCTGGACCGCCGGAGCGGTGGGGATGGTGGCGATCTCGCCGATGCCCTTGGCCCCGTAAGCGAAGGGGAGCAGCTCCTCCTTCTCCACATAAATGGCGTGGATGTCGGGAATCTGGTCGGCCCGCATCAGCCCCAGGGTGCCGAATTTGGCCTGGGGCACGCAGTCCTTGAGGGGGAAGTCCTCGGTGAGGGCGTAGCCCAGGCCCATGAGCACGCCCCCCTCGATCTGCCCCCGGATGGAGGTGGGGTTGACCACCTTGCCCGAGTCGTGGGCGGCATAGACCTCCTTCACCCGGCCCTCGCCGTCCAGAATCACCACATGGGTGGCGAAGCCGTAGGCCACGTGGCTCTTGGGATTGGGCTTGTCGGCCCCCAACTTGTCGGTGGGATCGAAAAACTCGGCGCTGTACTCCAGCCCCTCCAGGGCGGACAAGTCCCCGCCCGCCCCGTCCAGATCGGCCCTGAGCTCGGCGGCGGCCATGCGCACCGCCTCGCCTGTGATCAGGGTCTGGCGGGAACCGGAGGTGGTGCCTGAGTCGGGGGCCACCTCCGAGTTGGCCCCCATGTTGCGGAGCTTTTCCAGGGGCAGGCCGGTGGCCTCGGCCAGCATCTGGAGGAACACGGTGGCGCAGCCCTGGCCGATGTCGGAGGCCGCGGAGTACAGCTCCACCACCCCGTTGCGCACCGCCAGCTTGCACCGGCCCTTGTCGGGCAGGCCCACGCCCACGCCGGCGTTCTTCATGGCGCAGGCGATGCCGGCGTGATCCGCGTTTTGCTCATATACGTCCTTCACCGCCAGCAGGGTCTCCTTGAGGGCGGTGGAGCGGTCGGCGATCTGGCCGTTGGGGAGGGCCCTCCCCGGCTCGATGGCGTTGCGGAAGCGGATCTCCCAGGGGGAGATGCCCACTTTTTCCGCCAGCAGGTTGATGTTGGACTCCAGGGCGAACTCGCTCTGGCACACGCCGAAGCCCCGGAAGGCCCCGGCGGGGGGGTTGTTGGTGTACCAGCCGAAGCCGCGGATGTCGGTGTTCTGGTAGCAGTAGGGGCCCACCGAGTGGGTGCAGGCCCGCTCCAGCACCGGCCCGCACAGGGAGGCGTAGGCCCCAGTGTCGAAGTGGATCTCGCAGTCCAGGCCGGTGAAGATGCCGTTCTCGTCGCAGCCCAGGGTGAAGGTGCCCTCCATATAGTGGCGCTTGGGGTGGAAGTTGATGGACTCCTGCCGGGTGAGCTTTGCCTTCACGGGCCGGTTCACCCGGAGGGCGGCCAGCACCGCCAGGTGCTGCACCGACACATCCTCCTTGCCGCCGAAGCCGCCCCCCACCAGCTTGTTCTCCACCACGATGCGCTCGGGCTCCCACCCCAGCATGATGGAGATCTCCTTGCGGGTGTCGTACACCCCCTGGTCGGAGGTATAGACCTTCACCCCGTCCTTGTAGGGGAAGGCCACGGCGCACTCCGGCTCCAGAAAGGCGTGCTCGGTGAAGGGGGTGCGGTAGGACTGGGTGACGACATACTTGGACTGGGCCAGGGCGGCCCTGGCGTCGCCCCGGGTGACGTGGCGCTGCTGGCACAGGTTGCCGTTGGGGTGGAGGCTGGGGGCGTCCGCCGCCCTGGCCTCCTGGATGGTGCGCACCGGCTCCAGGGGCTCATAGTCCACCTTCACCAGCTCCTTGGCCTGCTTGAGCACGGCCTCATTCTCCGCCACCACCAGGCAGACGGCGTCCCCCACACAGCGGGTGATGTCCCCCTTGGCGATCATCACGTCCCAGTCCTGCTGGAGATGGCCCACCTTGTTGTGGGGCACGTCGTCGGCGGTGAGGACGGCCAGCACCCCGGGCAGGGCCAGGGCGGCGGAGGCGTCGATGTCCAGCACCCTGGCCCGGGGGTACTGGGAGCGGACGGCGGAGGCGTGCGCCATGCCGTCCAGGTACAGATCGTCGCAGTACTCCCCCCGGCCCAGCACCTTGTCGCGCACGTCGGTGCGGAAGGCCCGCGCCCCCACGCCGTAGTCCTCCCCCTCCTCCAGGGCGGGATCGACGGACGCCTCCCCGCGGAGGATGGCCCCGGCCAGGGCAATGCCCTCGATGATTTTCTTGTAGCCGGTGCAGCGGCAGACGTTGCCGCGGATGACGTACTTGATCTGCTCCTCGGTGGGCTCGGGGTCCTCGGCGATCAGCGCCGCGCCTGCCATGACCATACCGGGGATGCAAAAACCGCACTGCACGGCGCCCACGGCGCCAAAGGCGTACACAAAGGCCTCGCGCACGTCCTCGGGCAGGCCCTCGACAGTCACGATGTTGCGGCCGGCGGCAAGGGCGGTGGTCAGCACGCAGGCCTTGACGGCCGCACCGTCCACATGAATGGTGCAGGTGCCGCAAGCACCCTCGGAGCAGCCGTCCTTGGCGGAATGGATGTGCAGGTCGTCGCGCAGGTAGCGCAGCAGCGGTTTGTTTTGGGTCGTCGTGTGCTCGACGCCGTTAACGGTAAAAGTGAATTCCTGTGCCATGGTGATTCCCTTCTACACGCCGGCGGCGATGCCGGTGCGGTCGTGGATGGCGCCATGCGGGCAAACGACGGCGCACATGCCGCACGACAGGCAGTCCGCACCGTCGATGTGGGCACAGTTGTCCTCGATGCGGATAGCGCCGGCAGGGCATTTTTTGGCGCACATGCCGCAACCGATGCAGCTCGTGTCGCAAATCTTGCGGGCGATGGCGCCCTTATCGGTGTTGTTGCAGCGCACCAGGATGTTCTGGTAGCCGGGAACAAAGGCAATCACGCGCTGCGGGCACGCCATGCCGCACAGGCCACAGCCCGTGCACTTGGAGCGGTCCACGCGGGCGATGCCATCAATCAGTGCAATGGCGCCGTGGGGACAGGCCGTGACACAGGCGCCACAGCCAATGCAGCCTTCGCTGCAGCGGGCGTCGCCGCCTGCGGAGGCGCAACCGCTTCCGCAGGCAACGTAGGCCACGTTATGTTGAATGGATTTGGCCATAAGAGACTCGCCTATTTCTTAAGGAGATACGGATAGCTGTCGCGCACGGCCTTGATGGTCAGGCGGACGGCCTCGGGCAGACCGGTGTTGACGGCATCGACCGAGACGGTGCGGACCGTGCCGGCGACGCGGACCTTAAAGTGGTCCTCGTCCACGGCCAGGAAGCCCTCGTTCTCGGAGTTCTCCATGTCCTGATCGCTCCAGAACAGGGTGAGCTTGTCCTTGTAGGGACGACCCTCCTGGTAGGGGCAGAACACGGCGCAGTTGCCGCACTCGTTGCACATGCCGTCGACATGGACGACCTGATGCTTGGCCAGGCCCGGCACCTTAATTGCCACGTTGGCGCGGTTGGGGCACACATCGCAGCAGACCTCGCACACCGAGCCGCAGCCCAGGCAGCGGGTCTTGGTGCAGTTGCGCTTGTCGCGGCACAGCGATCCCTTGCGCTCGTAGCAGGTGTCCTCGCGGCCGGCCTGCTCGTTGCAGTCGGCGTACTTGTTAAAGTCCACGCCGGCAATGGCACGGGCGACCTCGGCGGCGTCGGCGATAGCCTCGACCACGGTAGCGGGACCGCGGCGGCAGTCACCGGCAGCCCAGACGCCCTCGACGCCGGTGGAGGTGGCGGCAAGGCGGCCGCGACGGTCGTGCTCGACGCCCGCGGCGTCGTACAGGCTGGCATCGATGCCCTCGCCCACGGCGCAGATCACCGTGGTGGCGGAAAGCTCGACGGTCTCGCCCGTGGCGACGGGGCTGCGACGGCCGCTTGCATCCGGCTCGCCAAGTTCCATGACGTCGCAGGTCAGCACGGAGCCGTTGAGCGCCTTGGGCGCCAGCAGCTCGCAGAACTCAACGCCGTCGGCAAGAGCAAGATCGAGCTCTTCCTCGTCGGCGGGCATCTGCTTCTTGGTGCGGCGATACACCAGGCGCACGTTCTTCACGCCAGCAAGGCGCTTGGCCACGCGGGCCGCGTCCATGGCGGTGTTGCCGGCGCCGATGACCACGACGTCCTCGCCCAGCTCGAGCTTCTCGCCCTTCTTGGCGGCCTCGAGGAACTCCAGCACGTCGAGCTCGGCACCCTCGCCCAGGCCCGCAGAGCCGGGCATCCAGGCACCAGTGGCCACGACTACGTCGGTAAAGCCCTGGGCCTTGAGCTCGTCAATGGACTCCACGCGGGCGTTGAGCTGCACCTTGGCGCCAAAGGCCAGACAGAGCTCGGCATCGTGGGAGATATCGTCGCTCGCGATACGGAACTCGGGGATCACGTGACGGACCACGCCGCCGAGAGAGTCGCGGGCCTCGAAGATAGTGACGGGCACGCCGGCGCGCGTCAGGAAGAACGCCGTCGCCAGACCGGCCGGGCCGCCGCCGATAACGGCAACGTTGCGCTCGGCGTCGTTGGCAATGGCCTGGGCGCGCAGCTTGGGCAGCACGGCGGTCATGGCCTCGCGGGCGGCCTTGAGCTTGCTGGCGCGAATCTGGGCACCCTCGGGCTCGTAGAATGCACGCTCGCAGGCACGGCCGCAGGGATGCGGGCAGATGGTACCGGTAATGAACGGCAGGGCGTTGCGCTCGATGATGATGTTGAGCGCGTCCTCGTAGCGGCCCTCGTCAACAGCCGCCAGATAGGCAGGGATATCCTGCTGGATGGGGCAGCTCGTACGGCACGGCGTGGTAAAGCAGTCGGAAAGCGGGCTCTTGCCAGCGACCTTGCGGTCGGGCAGCGGACGCAGCGGCTTCTTGTAGAGCGGGTTGGTGAGTGAGTCGGTCTGGATCGCGGTCACGGCCTCGAGAGAGACGCCCGCGAACGGCTTGCCGTCCAGATCGGTAAACTCGCCGGCCATCTGGCTAAAGCGCTCGTAGCCACCGGGCTTGAGCACGTCGGTCGCCAGGGTGACGGGCCAAATGCCGGCGTCATACAGGGCACGGATGTTGTAGACCGTGGCACCGCCGGAGTAGCTGATGCGCAGCTTGCCATCGAACTGCTCGGTAATGCGGCGGGCGGCCTCGATGGTCAGCGAGAACAGCGAACGGCCGGACATGTACATCTCGGTGGAAGGCAGCTCGTTCCTCGTCACGTCGACGGGGAAGGTGTTGGTGAGCTTGACGCCAAACTCCAGGCCGCGCTCGGCGCACAGGGCAATCAGGCGCTCGAACATAGGCACGGCATCGGCCCACTGCAGGTCCTCGCGGAAGTGCGTGTCATCGAAGACGATATAGTCAAAGCCCAGCTCGTTGAGGCGCTGGCGGGCAAACTCATAGCCCAGCAGCGTGGGGTTGCACTTGATGTAGGTATTGAGGCCCTTCTCGGTGATGAGGTAGGTCGCAATGCGCTCGATCTCGGCGGGCGGGCAGCCGTGCAGGGTAGACTCGGTGATGGAGTTGGAGACGCGCGCCGGGATGGACTCGACAAATGCGGCGTCGACATGCTCAAACTTGTCTAGGTTGGCAAGCGCCCAGGCACGGCACTCGTTCCAGACGTCGGAGCCGCTGGCATCCTTCATGCCCTCGATGTAGGCGTCGACCTTGGGGCTCTTAATGCCCTCCAGGTCATAGCCCACCGACATGTTGAAGACAAAGCCGTCCGGGCTGCCCAGACCGTACTCGCGAGCGATCAGGTGACAGGCAAACCATGCCTTCACGTACTCGGCAAAGGCCTGCGGAACCTCGAGCTCGGTCGACCATTCGCAGTTGTAGCACTCGTCCTGAGCCACGATGCAGGGCTTGTTGACGCAACGGGAAAGCTCCTCGCCGTCCATAACCTGGACGGTCTTGAGCTCAAAGAAGCGAGAACCGGCCACATAAGAGGCCACGATGTTCTGGGCCAGCTGCGTATTGGGACCGGCAGCCGGGCCAAACGGAGTCTCGATGCGCTCGTCAAAAATGGGAAGCGCACCCTCCTGGTTGGTCGTGACCATCTTACGCACGCCAAAGATGGCGTCCTGGGTCTTGTGCTCCTCGATGATCCAGTTCATCAGCTGCGAAAACGGGATCGGCCTCATGATGTCGCTCATAGTGAGCTCCTCTCTGTAACGCCCGGCGAGACCGCGCGACGGGCGCAAATACGGTGTAGCGCTAGCACAGCGCCGGCGACCCCGCGGAGGCCGCCTATGCGCGCGTCGGATGCGGCGAAACATCCGACGCGCGCGAATCTCCAATTGGAATTAGTACACGCGATCGTTGAGCGTGCTCCAGAGCTTCTTGGACTCGGCCATGGTCCACGCGTTGATCTTGTCCTCATCAATCCCAACGAACTCACGATCCTTGTACAGGACGCGGCCGTTGATGATGGTGGTGCGGCAGTTTTTGCCCATCATGCCAAAGAGCATGTGGCCGTCAATGTTCTCCTCGCTCAGCGGCGTAAAGGGCTTGTAGTCCATGACGATGACGTCGGCGGCAGCGCCGGCCTCGAGCACACCGAGCTTGCGATCGAAGTACTTGCTCGCCATCTTGGCGTTGTTCTCGAACAGCATGGTCATGGCCTCGCACCAGCCCACGTTGGGCATGGCGGCGTTGTGGCGCTGAATGATCAGGAAGACCTTGAGGCTCTCGAGCATATCGTGGGTGTAGGCGTCGGTGCCCATGCACACGGGGATACCGCGGCGGAAGAACTCGAGCACGGGGGCGCAGCCCACGGCGTTGCCCATATTGGATTCGGGGTTGTTGACGAGCCAGGTACCGGACTCCTTGACGATATCCATCTCGGCAGGCGTCACGTGGATGCAGTGGCCGAGCATGGTGTCGGGACCCAGCAGGTTGTGCTGCAGCAGGCGCTCGACGGGGCTGATGCCGCCGCGGTTGAGGCGGGAGTCCCACACGTCATTCATGCCCTCACACACATGGATGTGGAAGCCGGTCAGGCCATTGTTGGCCTCGGCCATCTTATCCATGGTCTCGTCCGAAAGCGTAAAGGTGGCATGTCCGCCAAACATGGCGGCAATCATGTGGTTGTCGTTATCGCGACGCTCCTTGGCGGCCCACTGGGCAAACTCGGCGTTCTCGGCAATGGCCTGGTCGCATTTTTCCTGACCGCGGCGGTCGGAGACCTCGTAGCACAGGCACGAACGCATGCCCAGCTCCTGAGCTGCATCCTTAATGGTAAAGAGGCTGCCTGGGATCTCGCAGAAGCTCGCGTGGTGATCGAAGATCGTTGTGACGCCATCGCGGATGGAGTCAAGAATCGTGGCATAGGCGCTGGCCTTGGTGCCGTCGAGCGTCAGGTTGTCATCGATCTTCCACCACTGCTGCTCAAGATTCTCCAGGAAGTTGGTGGGGTTGCAGCCCTTAATGGCAAGGCCGCGGGCCAGACCCGAGTAGATGTGGGTGTGGCAATTGATGAGTCCGGGCATGATGAGGTTGCCCTGGGCGTCGACGTACTCGGCATCCGGGTACTTAGCCTTGAGCTCGCACTCGGGGCCCACTTCGACGATTGTATCTCCATCAATGGCGACCGCACCGTTTGGAATGAATGAGGTCTGAGCGTTGCGAGTAAAGACGGAACCGTTAGCGACCAGAAGCATAAATGCTCCCTTCAACATCAGGGGCGGGGTTTGACACCTCTGACATAGCGGAGTGCGAAGCGCCGGCCTACACCGGAAACGGGCCCTCTCCCGTCAACGCTTCACCAAAGGGGCAAACCCTTTGAAGTGCGGCTTGGCGCCGCATGACGTCGGCGGACGAGGCGATGCGTCCGCCGACGAATAGCACCGAATTGGTTACTTCTTGCTCTCGGGCAAGACCAGATCCACGGCAGCGTCCTTGGCGGCATCGATGTGCTGAGCCACGACCGGCGTCTGCGGAAGGATCAGGTTAAGGACAATGGCCATGATGGCGGTGGGGGTTACGGCATTGGAGCCGATGACGGTGGATACCCAGGCGGGCATACCCTCGCCGGCAAGGCAACCGCTGGCCATCCAGATACCCAGGCCAAAGACGACGGAGGTACCGACGATGGTGGTAGTGCGCTGCGTGAGGCCCTCGCGGGTGAACATGCGCACGCCGTTCATGGTAATGGTGCCAAAGACGCCGACGGTCGCGCCGCCGATGACGGGCTGCGGGATAGCGGAAAGGACGGCAGAGAGCTGCGGGAACAGACCGGCGATGGCAAAGACGGCCGCGATGATCACAAAGACCCACTTGTTGACGACCTTGTTGGAGCAGATGATGCCCACGTTCTGGCCAAGGGCGCTGGTGGGAAGACCGCCCAGCAGGCCGCCGACCATAGAGGTGAGGCCCTGGGACACGATAGCGCCGGAGAGCTCGCGCTCGGTGGGCATACGGTCGATGGAGCCCAGGCAGGCGGCGGAGACGTCGCCGATAACCTGGATGGCAACCATGGGGAACACGACGGCGAGGGTAATGCAGACCTCGGGATCAAACTCGAGCGCATAGGGCATGAGCTTGGGAAGGGCGAAGACCTGAGCGGTGGCGACGCTTGAGAAGTCGATCATGCCAAAGGGGATGGAGACGATCATGCCAACGATCATGCCAAAGAACACGGATCCCAGCTTGAGCGTGCCCTTGCCAAAGTTGGCGAGCGCAAAGACCACGGCGAAGGTGATAAGAGCGACGCACCAGGCCTGCGGGGTGCCCCACAGTGGCGTACCCATACCGCCGGCCATATACTTGACGGCCGTGGGATACAGCGAAACGCCGATGGAGAAGATGACCGTACCGGTCACGACGGGTGGGAACAGCCACTTAATCTTGCTGTAGGCCAAACCAAAGAGGACCGCGACGGCACCGCCGACAATCTCGCCGCCCAACAGCGCGCCAAAGCTAAAGCCCGAGGCGCCCATGGCCTGCAGGGCCGGGAGGAACGCGAACGAAACGCCCATGACGATGGGCAGGCCGCCGCCGATGCGACGGAAGGGGGCAAAGGCCTGAAGGGCCGTGTCGATCGCCGAAAGAATGAGCGCGACCTGGATGATGTCGGTGCTCTGCTGGCTATTAAAGCCGTAGACGCCGGCCATGATGACAGCCGGGGTGATGATGCCGGCAAACGATGCCAGTACGTGCTGAAGGGCACACGGGATCATTTCCTTAACGGGAGGCATGCCTTCACGAGTGAACAGGGCTTCAGTGCCGTTCTTAACCGTCTCCTGGGTCATTTGACCACCAATCCTCGAAATAGTTGTTTTCGCATCTAACGCTCTATTGTGACGCAGTGCGGGGTTGAGGTTGTGCCTTCGTTGCATATCGTATTAAAGATGATTCTCATTCTCAATAATAATTTTTTGTTATCAGACTATTCTTCAGCTGAGATAATGCATTTCCGCAGGTCAGGAAAGTGTCTGGTCAAAATAGCATCTAACTTTTCTTTTGGTCAACCGTTTACCGCCAAATATCTACCGCTCATCTGCATTACGCAATGTACCTGCGGATATACGAGATGATGAGCGGCGTGTTACCATGAGAAAAAATTGTTATGAACATTTCCGATTTCACCCAAAGGAGTTGCCCGTGAACGAGACCGTACGCCGCTTTTTGCCGATGGTCGATTTCCTGGAGCAGATACTCGGCAAGAACAGCGAGATCGTGCTGCACGATTTCTCGGATCCCGACCACGCCATCGTCGATATTCGCAACGGCATCGTGAGCGGCCGTAAGATCGGCGGTCCTGCCACGGATCTGGCGCTCAAGATCATGCACGACCCCAAGTATCGCGACCTGCCGTTTATTACGGGCTACGAGGGCCGCGGCGCCGGCGGCAAAACGCTGGAGTCGGCGACGTACTTTATCCGCGAGGATAACGAGATCGTCGGTATGCTCTGCGTCAACACCGACCTCTCGACCGTGCGCTCCATCAACACCATGGCGCAACAACTCATGGCATGCTTTGACGCGGCGCCGGCGCGCACGGAGCCCGCCCCTATCGAGGTCGAAAGCCTTTCGGAGTCCACCCAGGAGCTCATCGACCGCAGCATTGCCGAGTTGCTGAGCGCGCGCGGGCTGGATGTAGCGTCGCTTGGTCAGAACGACCGCGTGGACGTCATTCGCCACCTCAACGGCAACGGGGTGTTCATGCTCAAGGGCGCCGTGGCCTGCGCTGCCACCGCGTTGGGCATCTCGGAGCCCAGCGTGTACCGCTACCTGCAAAAAGTCCGCAAGGAGGGCTAACAAGCAAAAAGACTGCCCCTTGTGGCTCTACAAGCGATCCGCCACTTGACAAAAGACCCTGCAGCTCGCACGCGCTGCAGGGTCTTTTTGCATGTCATGTTTAGTTGTGGCCAACGCCTTAGAGAGCGGCGACGACCTCGATCTCGACCAGACCGCCAGCCGGAAGGGCGGCAACCTGGAAGGCGCTGCGCGCGGGGAACGGGGCCTCGAACTTGGAGGCGTAGATCTCGTTCACGGCGGCGAAGTCGGCGATGTCGGCCAGGTAGACCGTGGTCTTGACGACATCGGCAAAGGTGGCGCCGGCAGCGGTCAGCAGAGCCTCGACGTTGGCGAGGGACTGCTTGGCCTGGGCCTCGACGCCCTCGGGCATCTTGCCGGTCGCGGGATCGATGCCCAGCTGGCCGGACAGGAACACCATGTTGCCGGCCTGGATGCCGGGGGAATACGGTCCGATGGCTGCGGGTGCGTTACCGGAAGACACGACGGTCTTGCTCATGTTTATCTCCTTACGATCAGTTGAGAAAGCGTGAGCGCGGCGTTCACACCGGGAGGCACAGTTCGGTCTGAACACCGCGCTTGATTGGGATAGTAGGGGATGATTTTGCCCGATGCAAGATAATTATCAGATTGCAATAATATTTTATCGCCCAACGGCGTCTGTCGGCCGCTGAACGGCACGACCGGACGGTGAAGCTCAAAATGGTCCGTTTTCCTCCGTCTCCAGCGGATCAGGTGATCCATAGGGGACGGAGGGAAACGGATCATTTTTGCTGCAAGGGCTGCTGAAGACTTTATCCTGCTTGGGCCACAGGGCTCGTCCGCCGCGACAGCACCACTATACTTTTGAGTATCTGAGCATTTTGAAAGGCAGGATATGACCGCAACCGCCAGTCGAACCACCAACCGCAGACCCGAGCTTTTGGCGCCCGCCGGAGGGCCCGAGCCCTTTGCCGCCGCACTCGCCGCCGGGGCAGACGCCATCTACTGCGGTATGGGCAGCTTCAACGCCCGCCGCAAGGCCACCAACTTTACTGACGAGGCCTTTGAGCAAGCCTGCCGCGCCGCGCATCTAGCCGGGTCGCGCGTCTACGTCACGGTCAACATCGTCATCAAGCAGTCCGAGATGGGCGATGCGTTGCAACTCATCCACCGCTGCTCCACGTTGGGCGCCGACGCCTTCATCATCCAAGACTGGGGCCTGTTCTTTGAGGTCAAGCGCACGATGCCCGGCATCGAGACGCACATCTCAACCCAAGCAAACATCCACGACGACCGCGGAACCCTTTGGTGCCGCGAGCAGGGCGCCGACCGCGTGACTCTCTCGCGCGAGCTTTCCATCGACGAGATTGCCGCCATTCACGATGCCGCGCCGGATGTGGACCTTGAGGTCTTTAGCCATGGCGCCATCTGCTTTTGCTACTCGGGCCTGTGCCTGCTTTCGAGCTTTGCCATGGCGGGACGATCGGCCAACCGTGGCATGTGCGCCCAGCCCTGCCGCCTGCCCTACGAGCTGATCGACGAGAACGGACGTACGCTCTCCCCTGCCGGTCGCGAGCGCGCTCTATGCCCGCGTGACACCAACACTTCGCAGCTCGTTCGCCGTCTGTATGACGCCGGCGCCGCATCGCTCAAGCTCGAGGGCCGCATGAAGGCGCCCGATTACGTGTACTCCATCGTCGATGTGTATCGTCATCAAATCGATGACATGCTGGCCGGGGTCGCCGTAGATAAGCACGAGGACGCCGCTCGCCAGCGCCAACTCAAGCGCTGCTTTAACCGCGACTTTACGCACGCCTATCAGGACGGCACCTCGGGCGACGAGATGATGAGTTACGAGCGCTCCAACAACCGCGGCCAGATTGTGGGCACGGTGCTGGGCAGCCGTCTGGCCAACCGCGACGTACGCGGGCTCAAACCCGACGACCGTCGTCGCCGCGCCGCCATCGCCCGCATTGAGTTGTTTGAGCCCGTGGGCAAGGGCGATCTGTTGGAGCTTCGCCACGATGATGAGTTCGATCAGTTCCTAACCACTATCGCTGCCGATGATGCCGCCGCCGGTGACATCATCGAGTGCCGCGTGCCCCGAAGCATGCCCGAGGGCTGCCGCGTACGCGTCATCCGCAGCCAGCGCGCCATCGATGCCGCCGGTGCCGCGCTCAAGCGCGACGTGCTGCGCCGCCGAGCTATTGATGTATCCGTCGTGGCGCGCCTGGGAGCGCCGTTTACTGTCACGCTCACCTGCTGTGACAACCCCGCGCTCACCGCCACCGCCACGGGCTTCACCGTCGAGGCCGCCAAGACCCGCGCCGTCGAGGCGGCGGACATGGTTGAGCATGTGGGCCGCATGGGTTCCTCTCCTTTTGAGGCTGCGAGCTTTGAGGTGGCGCTCGATGAGGGCTGTGGCATGGGCTTCTCCGCCGTGCATAAGGTACGCGCCGCCGCTTGCAAGGCGCTGGAAGAGGCCATTCTGGCACCCTACGAGGAGCGCGCGAAAACGCTCGAGTTGCCGGTGCTCGACAAATGTACGCGCCCCATGCCCGAGCACTACCGCGATGAGCCGCAGATCTGCGCCACCGTCACGTCGCTCGACGCCGCCGAGGCCGCTCGTGCCGAGGGCGCCACGCGCATCTACATGACCACCGACGCACTCGATGCGGCCGAGCTCTCCCCTGCCGATGCATTTGAGCAGGGTATCGTGCCCGTACTCGACGAGGTCTGCCGCGCCGTTGACCACGTCCGCATCGACCCGTGGGTTGTTGCCGGCGCCACGGTCGCTATTGGCAATATCTCCGAGCTTGCCCTGGCCGCCCAGGTTGGCGCCACGGCCGAGATTCGCTCTTGCCTGCCCGTGCACAACACGCCTTGCATGGAGGCACTTGCCAAGCGCGGAGCCGGTGCGTTTTGGCTCTCGCCCGAGATCACGCTCGACGAGATCGTCTCACTCGGCGCCGACGCGCCCGCGGCTCTGGGCATCACCGTCTTTGGCCGGCCGCGCGTCATGACAAGCGAGCACTGCATCCTGCAGGTTGCCAACGGCTGCATCCACGATTGTGCCAACTGCCGTCTGCGTGCCCGCAAGCTGTCGCTCAAGAATATCGACGGAAAGGTCATGCCCGTCCGCACCGACATCCACGGCCGCTCTCGCTTGTACGACGCCTACCCCATCGACCTTACGCCGCAGGTACCACAGCTGCTCGATGCCGGCGTGCGTCGTCTTATGGTGGACGGAACGCTGCTCGAGACGGATGAGGTTGGCCGCGCCGTCGCCCGCGTCCGTCGTGCCGTCGAAGCAGCGCAGACCGGCCGCAAGCCCGCCGCCCGCCTACGCGGGGCGACCTCGGGCTGCATGTTTGTGGGAATTAGCTAACCGAAAGGCTTACACGTGAACGAAGAACCTCAAGTCCTCTACTGCGACGCCTGGCTCATGGCCATCGACAAGCCCGCCGGCATGATCGTCCACGGCGACGGCACCGGCGAGCGCACGCTTACCGACTACGCCAGCGATCTGCTGCTGGCGATGGGCGACGGCTTTGCCGCGACTGACATGCAGCCGCTCAACCGCCTGGATCGCGACACCACCGGCGTGGTGCTGTTCTCGCTCGACAAGCAGACGCAGCCCGCCTTTGACCAGATGGTGATCGACCACGCGTTCGAAAAGCACTACCTGGCGCTCGCCGAGGGCAAGATCGACTGGAACGAAAAGCTCATCGACAAGCCCATCGCCCGCGACCGACACGACAGTCGAAAGATGCGCGTCGGCGCCAGCGGCAAGCCGTCTCAAACGCGCGTGAAGGTGCTCAAGCGTCTTAAGAGCCGTCGAGGCCTGCCCGCGCGTTCGTATATCGATGTCGAGCTACTCACCGGCCGCAAGCACCAAATCCGCGTGCACCTGGCAAGCGAGCGCCATCCCCTGGTTGGTGACGACCTGTACGGCACGCCGCGTCCTTGCGGCCTCATGCTCCATGCCCACAGCGTGTCCTTTACGCATCCCGTAACCGGCGAGCACATCCACATCGAAGCTCCCTGCCCCTGGGAGCCCTAAATCCTGCCAAATAGGGACAGGCTTATTTTGGCAGGTTTTATCTGGGAAAACGTCAAAGCCACCACGATGGCTCAGCCGTGGCGCCAAAACGTCTCGATCTGTAACAGTTAGAACCCATTTTCCGGTCTATCTGTTACAGATCGAGACATTCGAATCCCCCGCAAGAGAAAATCTCAATCTGTAACAATAACTCGGCAAAATCGGTCCCAGTTGTTACAGATCGAGACAAAGGGACGGCGCGGTTTGGAAGTATCTCAGTCTGTAACATCTAGCCCACTTTTAACGGTCCAGTTGTTACAGATTTATACAAACCGGTAGACAACAAAAGCGGCAACGCCCGGGATGGACGTTGCCACTTTTCTACTGAGAAAACTAAATGGCATTGGCCTTAGCCTACCCCCGCTCGCTAGACCGTGATGACGTTGTCCATCGACTGGTACTTGGCGGGCACCTCGCCTGCGGTAATAATCGTTGCATCGCGGAAGTCTGCGAACTTGACGGGCGCCACCATGCCAAATTTACTGGCGTCCGAGATTACGAAGCGTTTGGCGGTATGACGCATCGAGATACGCTTGACCTGCGCTTCCTCGATATCCGGCGTGGCGAGACCTTGCTCGGCGGCGATGCCATTGGAACCCCAAAAGCCGCAGTTGAAGTTATAGCGGTCCAGGGTTGCCAAGGCATCGGGACCGACGAGCGCCTCGGTCTCGGGCTTGAGCTCGCCACCCAGCACAACGGCGCGCATACCGCGCAGGGCGAGATGCTGGGCATGGAGCACAGAATCGGTCACATAGGTGACGCCGTCGAGATGCGGAAGATGCTCGATGAGCTTGAGGGTCGTGGAGCCCGAATCGATATACACAAAGCTATCGGGCTCCACCAGGGCCGCGGCGCGGGCGCAGATGCGCTCCTTGTCATCGTTATGGAGATCACTGCGCTCGCTGATCGTCAGGTCGCGCGTCACGTGCGCGCGCTCCAGACTCGTCGCGCCTCCGTGCACCTTGGCGATACGGTGCGCGCGGTCGAGCGTTTGCAAGTCACGGCGAATGGTGGACGGTGTCACGCCCAGGGCCTCGGCAAGCTCCGGCACGGTAACCGAGCCGGTCTGCTGCACCATCGACACGATCGCGTTGAGCCTATCTTCCGCAAGCATCGCTTACTCCTCCTCGGGGTACACGACTCCCCAATCGGCGCGG
This sequence comes from uncultured Collinsella sp., assembly GCA_900546115.1. Lineage (GTDB taxonomy): Bacteria > Actinomycetota > Coriobacteriia > Coriobacteriales > Coriobacteriaceae > Collinsella. Next base: position 41,678 of record URBQ01000014.1, on the reverse strand, counting down.
AGCTTGGTCATCAGCTCCATAACATCAGAAGCATAGCCCAGAAGTTCGCGCTTCGAATCATCGCCAGCAACGGCCTTCTCCAGGTCGGCCATCTCGTAGCACAGCGCGTAGGCCTCGGTGCCAGCGTGGACCTCCTCACGGTGACCGTCCGCAGTCCACACGACGGTCGCATGGTCTGCACGCGGATACTCGTTGACCTCGATATAGCACTTATCGAAGCTGATGACCGAGCGCTTGGGCTGCTTGGAGTGGAGCGTAAGGCTCACGACGCCCAGCTGTTGCTCGGCATTACGGCAGACAATGCCACCCGCGACGTCAACGCCAGTCTCGCAGGTATTGCCCAGAGACACGACCTCGGCGGGTTGGCTGGCCATAAACAGGCGCATGACGGAGAGCGCATACACGCCGATATCGAGCATGGCACCACCGGCAAGACTACGGTTGTAGAAACGGTTAGTCAGGTCGCCGTACTCCTTATAGCTGCCAAAGTTGAGCTGGACGAGGTTCATGTGGCCAAAGTCACCCGCATCCATACGGCGGCGCAGCTCCTGATACAGCGGCATATGGAGCACCGTGGTGGCGTCCATAAGGACCACGTTGTGCTCGTCGGCAATGGCGCGGGCCTCGTCGAGCTCGGCGGAGTTGAGGGTAATGGCCTTCTCGCAGAGCACGTGCTTGCCGGCGGCCAGCGCGGCACGCAGATAGGTAATATGCGTGTTGTGCGGCGTGGTGATATAGACGGCGTCGATGTCCGGATCGGCGTAGAGGTCCTCGACCGTCTCATACACCTTCTCGACGCCATACTGCTCGGCAAAAGCCTGAGCCTTGGACAGCGTACGGTTGGCGACGCCCGCAAGCTTGCGGCCGGCAAGAGCGAGAGACTGGGCCATCTGGTTGGCGATAACGCCGCACCCGATCACAGCCCAACGAAGCTCGGGAGCCGTAAAGATATCATCGGGGAATGGCTTGTCCTGGACCGAAGCGAACGCTGCTTTTGCGGCTGCCGCGGAGTCGAGTGGAGCCTGCTTGGAATCTACCATATGTGCCTCCTGTGTCATAGAACGTCTTGCATTTCGGATAGCTCTATATTCGCACAAACACGCGCGTCTGTGCGCGTTTTTGCGTATCTCACCGCTAAACGGTCATTTTTGTCCCGTAAACGGCGCATCTATACGCATATTCACGCAATCACACGCACGCAAATACGCACAAATGCGAACCGGTCATTGCTCAGAGACAGGGGCTTATGCTTAGAACTCAAAAGACAGGATGATCCGCTTCGCCTCGTCGCTCATGGCGCGCTGCAGCTCTAAGGATCGTCCCAAACTGCCGACAGAAAAGGAACGTTCCAAACTGCAGACAGAAAAAGAACGTCCCCAGGCGCCGGCATTTCAAGAGCACTCATTTAAGACTGTCCCCAATGAGTGGGAGCAATCAGAGACTCTTTGCGAGGGAGGCCGGACGTGGCCTTCCTCGTTTTTATTCATGGACTTTAGTCCGTGCCGCGCGGCACGCGCGGCATAGAAAGCCACCCGCTCAGCGGGTGGAGGCCAATTTCCGCTACGCGACAAAAACCTTCCCCCTAGCATGAGGATTGTTCAGGTCATCATACTAGGGGGAAGGTGATTGCTGTGGCCCAGAAAGCCAACAGCCTCGCGTACACGAAATGGCTGTGCAAGTACCGCATCGCACCGAGGTCAAGCTCATCGCCGCCATCGTCGAGAAGCACCCCAAGGTGCGCTTTGCCGCGAGCCGCACCTCGGCCCACGCCGACCTCTACGACCGCATGGAGCAGGCCCTGTGCGAGCGCGTGGCCAACGCGGTGGAGGTCGTCCGCTCCGACATCAGCCCCGCGCTTCTTGTCCACACCGGTCCAAACCTCGTGGGTGTGGCGGTCCAGGGACTCTAGCGGAGGCGGGGCGTCCTGCCCCAAAAACAAATGCAAAAGACGAGCGCTTCTTGCCGCTCAATTGGCAAGAAGCGCTCGTCTTTTCTTAACGCGTTGTATGGCGGAGAGGGCGCAAGTTACGCGAGCGCCCTTCTTGCCAGCTCGGCCGCGCCGAGGATTCCTTGGTCGCCGCCGCAGCCCGGGGCGCAGATGTAGCTCTCCATGTCCTTAAGCTCGGCGGTCTGGATGTAGCCCCCCAGATATTCGAGGGTCTTCTTGTGGACGATGCCGTAGAGCTGCTCCTGGTGCATCACGCCGCCGCCGAGGACGATGCGGCGAGGCGAGTACATGAGCACGAGGTTCGCGCACATCTGCCCCAGATAATCCCCCTCGAGCGCCCACACCTCATCGTTGTCCGCGAGCTCGGCCGCGGGCTTTCCCCAGCGCGCGGCGATGGCGGGGCCGGAGGCGAGCCCCTCGAGACAGCTCGCGTGGCTCGGGCAGACGCAGCGTCCCTCCTCGGTGGGACGGGTCCTTACCAGCATGTGGCCGGCCTCGGGGTGCAGCATGCCGTGAAGGAGTCTGCCCGCGCACATGACGCCCGCGCCCACGCCGGTGCCGATGGTCACGTAGACGGCGTCCTCGAGCCCCTTGCAGCAGCCGAAGACCACTTCGCCGAGGCAGGCAACGTTCACGTCCGTGTCGTAGGCCACCGGAATCCCGAGGGCGTCGGCGAACGCGGCGCGAAGACCATGGCCTCGCCACGCGAGCTTGGGCGTCTGGAGGATGGAGCCGTAGCGCTCGTCGTTGGGGTCGACGCAGGTCGGGCCGAAGGCGCCGATGCCCAACGCGTCCACATCGCGGGCGGTGAACCACTCGATCATCTGCGGGACGGTCTCGGCGGGCGTAAGCGTCGGGGTCTCCATACGGTCGAGGACCTCGCCGTCGCCGGACACCACGGCACAGACCATCTTGGTCCCGCCGGCTTCGAGGGCGCCGAGCCTCATTTGCTTTTCGCTCATGTGATCCTCCTTACAAAGGGACGCCCGCAGTCATGGTCAACCGCGGGCGCCCATAACGTTGGCTTGTTTCGAGGCGACCCTACCTGGGCACGCGGTCCTGCCTCGCGGCAAACGGGGCGAGCACGGCGTGTGGCTCGCTTTGGTACCAGTAGGCGACGGTGGAGATGTCGTCCTCGCGCTCGTAGAGCTTGATGTCGTCGTTGCCGAGGTCCTGGAACGTCACGCGCAGGTCCTCCTTGAACGAGATCGGGTCGGGAAGGTGCCACCTGTAGAGGCCGTGCCTGGGCAGCGCGTCGTCGTTAGTCGCGAGCATCGGATTCGGGTTCGGCTTGCCCGCGCTGAAGCGGTCGCGCGTGGCGTCGCGCGTCGAGCGGTACGGGTAGCCGGCGAACAGCGTGTTGAAGCACTGCGCCTCGGGCAGCGCGTGGGGCGGCCTGTCGAGGAAGGCCCAGGCACCGCCGAAGTAGTCCTCGGCTCCCGTCGAGGTGACCGTGGGGAACTCCTCGTCGCCGTCGAGGAAGAACTTCATCTCGCCCTCGCCCCACCAATAGCGCTCCAGGGCGCACAGGGCCATGTAGGTGCCGACGTAGTAGCCCTTGCCGCGCACGCCGTCGAGCACGGTGTAGTCGACGCCCCTGCGGGTGCTGCGCTCGCGGTTAAAGCGGGCGTGGAAGTACATGGCGTCGTCCGGCACGTCGGTGAGCGCGTAGTTGAACGTGTAGAAGATGTACTTAATGAACCCGGGGTGCTCGCTCGTAAGCGTGACCTTGGCGTGCTTCCTGAAGGGCATCTCGAAGTAGCAGTTCATGCCGCCCGTCGGGTTCACGCAGATGGGCATCGAGTTGACGATGGCGCGCTCACCGAAGCCGTTGCAGAAGAAGTCGCCGACAGGGCACTCGACCGAGGGGGTCTCCTCGTCGTCCCAGTAGAAGCGCAGCACGAGGTCACGCATGACGAAGCTGCCGGCGGCGGTCTTGTCGGGGACGGTCATCCAGATGTGGCGGATGATGCCGGGGCCCTCGATGTCCGCGAGCGTGATGGTCTCGCCGGACTCAAGGGGCACGCAGCACGAGCCCTTGCGGCCGACGCCGAGGTGGCTGGCCGACATGGCGGCGCGGCCCTTCTCGCCCGTGATGTTCTCGGGGGTGATGGCGCGGCTTTCCTCACCGCCGTGCATCCACACGTCCTTAAGGAACTCTCTCATCGTCGACCTCCTCTATTCGTCGTCGTCGCACTCGGCGGAACTGGCACCGTTCACGTAGATGATCTGCTGGCGCGCCTCGTTGACGAGGGCGTCGAAGTCGAGTTTCTCGTCGGGGCGCGCGAGCGCGACCGTCATGGCGAGCGGGAGGTTGACACCCGCGATCACGTGGATCCGGTCGGAGGCGAAGCGGGAAAAGCGCTGGTTCACGCTGCCGCCGTACGCGTCGGTGAGGACGACGACCTCGTCAGTGCCCGAAAGAGCCGCCTCGACCGCCGCGTCGAGCCCCTCGCCGTTGTCGTTCACGTAGGCGCACACGGCGTTGACGGCGTCGCCCTTACCCGTAAGGAACTCGAGGGTGTCCTTGAAGCCCTGGGCGAGAAGGGAATGGCTCGCCACAACTATCTTTCTCATTGATTCACCAATCTCTTGGGTCGAAGCTAGGCGAGGATGCCGGCGGCGGAGGCGACCATCGCGAGGACGATCACCACGAGGATGAGGGCCGTCATGCTCGCGTTCTTCTTGGTAAGAAGGTAATACGCGCTTCCCGTGATGGCGGCGGGGATCATGGCAGGCAGGATCTTGTCGAGCAGCGGCTGAATCTCCATCGCGACGTCGCCGAAGCTGAAGCTAATCGGGCAGGTGACGCCGATGACCGAGGCGATGAGGCAGCCGACCACGGTGAGGCCGAGCACGGAGGCGGCGGCAGTGAGGTTGGGAAGCTTCTCGCTGAAGTCGGTGACGAGCTTCACGCCCTGCTTGTAGCCGAACTCGAGGGCGTGCATGCGGACCCAGAAGATGGCCAGGATGAGCGCGAACCAGATGCCGGCTCCCACGGGGTTGCCCTCGATGGCCATGTAGGCGGCGATGGAGCCCATGATGGTCGGGATCATGGTCATGAGCAGGGAGTCGCCGACGCCGGCGAGCGGTCCCATGGTGCCGATCTTCAGGTCTTGGACGGCGTCCGCCGCCGCTAGGCCGTCGCGTTCCTCCATGGCCACGCAGGCGCCAAGGATGATGGCGGCGAGCCAAGGCTGGGTGTTGTAGTAGCGGAAGTGGTTGTTGAGCGCTTGCTTATAGTCCTCGTCGTTCGTGTAGATCTTCCTCAGGACCGGCGAGAGGGCGTAGGCGACTGAGGCGCCCTGCTGGGTCTGGTAGTTGAAGGTGCACACGCTCATGAGCCAGCGCCAGTTCGCGTTGCGCAGATCCTTCTTGGTGACCTTGTAGCCGGAGGGCTTGCCCTCGGCGACGGCGGTGATGTTCTCGTTTTCCATGGTTACTCATCCTCTCCGATGAAGGCGTCTGCGGAAGCGTGGGCGGCGAGCTCGGTGTCCCTCTCGGCACGCTGGTAGAACGCGATCGCGAGGGCAACGCCGACGATGGCGGCGCCGATGATGGGCACGTTCAGGAAGGCCGAGAGGAAGAAGCCGGCGAGCAGGTACTGGAAGTACTTGCCGGTGGGCATGTAGCGGAGCAGCATGGCGATACCGATGGCCGGGAGCATCTTGCCGGCGAGGGTGAGGCCGGAGAGGAACCACTGGGGCATGACCTCGAGGAGCCAGTTGACGGCGGGCTGGCCGAGCGTCACGGAGACAAAGACGGGCAGGGCGGCGCACAGGCCGAAGAGCGCGGGGCAGACCCACAGGATGGCGTTCATCTGATTGAACTTACCCTCGTTGCAGAACTTCTGGGACTTCTCGACGACAAAGCCGTTGAGGATCTTGGCGACGACGTCGAGCTGGATGCCGAGCATGCCGACCGGCAGGCCGATGGCGAGGCCCGTGTCGGAGCCCAGGGTCACGCCGTAGGCGGTGGCGATGATGGCCATCGTGCCGTAGTCGGGAATCGACGAGCCGCCGAAGCCCGCGACGCCGAGCTGCATGAGCTGGATGGTGCCGCCGATGACGAGGCCGGTCTGCCAGTCGCCCATGACGACTCCGGTGATGAGGCCCCAGAAGACGGCATAGTTGACGAAGATCATCGGGATGCCGTAGTAGTCCACGTGCTTGATGAAGGCCAGCAGGGTCAAAAGGACGACCTGCAGGATAGTGAAGTTGACCATGATCCCTCCTTAGATGAGGTCGGCGACGGAGACGGGCTTGTCGGCGGGCACGAACTGTGCCGTCACCTTGACGCCGCGGGCGATGAGCGCCTTGTAGCTCTGGACGTTCTCGGCGGAGGCGTAGGCGCGCTGGGTGAGCTGGATGCCGTCCTCCTTGACGAGCGAGCCGCCGACGACCAGCGACGGGAGCTCGACGCCCGACTCGACCAGGCGAAGCATCGTCTCGGGCTCCTTGGCGATGACGAAGACCTTCTCGCGGTCGTACTTGCCCGCGGCGAAGTTCTTGAGCGCGGTCTGCTCGGAGATGATCGAAACGGCCATGCCCGCGGGGCGCGCCATCCTCATGGTGGACTTCAGGACCTCGTCGCCGGCGACCTTGTCGTCGATGACCATGACTCGGGTCGCGCCCGACACCGGGGCCCACTGCGTCACGATGATGCCGTGAAGCAGGCGATTGTCGATTCGTGCCATAACAACACTCATGTTTGCTCCTATCAAATGAAGTTTTGCGTTCGGTACTGCCTCGGCGCTATCCGGATTCGCGCCGGGCAAGGGGTTATCGGATTATTGAGGACGCGCGGTCAGCTTGCGGCGGCGCGGGGAAGGTCACTCGTCGAGCAGGAGGTCCGAGGAGCCGAGGCGCTCTTCTCGCGCCGGGGCGGCGCTCACGCTTATGTAGTCGAAGACATATGCGATCTCGCTTACGGGAACCTCTACGCGATAGCGCGTCGAGATGCTCGAGAAGCTCTGCCTGAAGGACTCGATGAAATCGGCGCGTTCCTCCTCGAAGCGGTCCTGGCCAACGTAGGTCTCAATGGGGTTTCTGGTAACAAGGCGCTCGACGAGACAGCAGAGGTGAACGTAGAGCCCAATGATGGCGTTGCTGCCGATCTTCTCGCCTGTCCTGCGCTGAAGCTCGTGCACGGCGCTCTCGATCTCATGGAATAGCCGCTCCGGGTCGAGGATGGTGATGGAGCGGATGACGTTCTGCAGCGTCATGTTCGAGAGCAGCTTCTCGTGGAAAGAAGAGAGCTCGGAAGCGTCAAGCCACCTGCCGAACACGGCATCAACCTTAGAGGCGGACGCCGTCGACATGATGTCCTCGAGGGCGACGAAGGGGACGGAGGCGACCCCGGGGTCTCCCGTGCCGATGACGGCGCAGACGCGGTGCTCGGAGAAAACGGCGTCGTTCGACCCGTTCGCGACGAGCTGCTTGAAGGGCCTCGTGAGCAGGCGCGCGCCTATGGTGCGCGGGAGGCTCTGCGAGACGAGCTGGCGTATCCTCTCCGCGGCGTCGACCCCGGACTCGGAGCAGAAGACGATGGCGTCCTCACGGTTGACGCGCTCGATCACCTTGCAGTGCGTCACGCACGCGGCGGTCGCATCGCCAAGAACCTCGGCGATGGACTTGCCGCCGAGCAGCCCGACCCCGATCTCGAGCGCAAGACCGGTAGAGACGTTGTTCACCACGCCGATAGTGGAGTCGGTAACGTTCTCGAGGGCCTTATAGGCCTCCTCCAAGGAGCCCATGTCGACGAGGAACACGACCCCGGTGCAGTAGGAATGGCGGTCGACGAGGCGCTGGAGCGGACCGACGATGTCCTTCAGCTGCTGGTCGTAGGGCATGTCGACAGCCTCGTACACATGCATGCCGAGCATACGGTTCGCCGCGTCGGCGATGCTCGTCGCCGTTGAGTAGCCGTGGGACAAGATGACGCAGAGCGTCCGAAGGGCCTTCGCATCGCGAGACTCCGATGCGACGCACAGCGTCAGAAGCGTCTTCGTGAAGTGATCGAGCGAGATTCCCAGCGCCCCTTCCACGTCTGCGGCGACCTGATCGGAGACACTCGAGGCAAACGGCAATTCGGAGGTCACGGCACCGAGGAGATGGGAGATTTGCTCCGCACAGGCAGACTTTCGCTTAGCCAGGCCGATACCCGGCCACAACTGCAGGCAAATCTCCTGGGCCAGTAGAAAAGCGACCTTCCTCGAAAGCTCGATGCCATAAGAAGAGCCTGCGTCGGCAAGGACCGCGCCCACGACGCGCTCGAAGGCGCGCGACCTCGAGGAGGCGACGCCGTGGTCGAAGATCAAGTGATCCTCAACGCCGCGCACAGCGGAGACAGCTTGCGAGACAAGCTCGGAGACAGAGAGCTCCCCGGCGCAGAATCGCTCATCGAGGGAGCACAGGGCATCGAGCGCCTGCTCGACCGGCCCTGTGCTCTCGGCGGCATCCAGAGACGCGTCGATCAGAACGCCATCGTCGGGCTGTTGATCGATCTGCGCGGAGGAGAGGAGCCCGCTGGGAAGAAGATACGGGCGAACGACGACGTAGTCGCCCTCGCGATTGAGGAACGCTTTGGCGCAGCAGTTCGTCACGCAGGCGCGCAAGCCGGCGATGTTATCGGAAAAGTCCGCGTTCACGAGGCAACGGTATGCGCCGCGGCTGATCTTCACATCAGAACCGATTCGGCACCCCTCGCTGCGCAGGAAGCTCAAGATGAGATCCTCGCGCTCCTCGGGGGTCCGCTCCTTGAGTGAGGGGACGCGGGCACAGATGGGCATTTTGCTGTAGGCCGAGGAAACCTTCAGGTCATCGGCGGAAAGCGTCGTCGAAAGAACGAGGCGAGCGCGCGGCGCATCCTGGGAGGCATCGAGCCCGAGGGCCGTCGCAAGGCAGTGCTCCATCGCAGAGGGAGAGAGTGCCTCGATGCCGTTGACAAAGACCACACCCCCGCGCGCTTTCGCGATCGACTCGTCAAGAAGCCCGTTGAACGAGGCGGCGTCCGGGACCCCGGCGCAGTCGATGCGCACATAGGAGGAGTCGCGGGACAGCAAGCCCTGGTTCTTGCCGTACTCGTACACAAGGCGAGAAAGGAAAGACTTACCGACACCCACGCCGCCGCTCAAGAGGATGGGCAGGCCAAACGGAGGGTACTGAACCGCAGCCTTGCACTGCTCGACAACGGAGCTGAGGCTCATGTCGAAGCCCACGGCACGCGCGAAGTCGCGGTGATCGGCGATTCCCGTCGCCTGGATGAGGTCGGCGAGCGAGGCGTACTCGCTTGCAGAGAGCTTTACCTGAAAACGCTTCTGGAACGCGCGGCGATGAAAATAACGGACAGGCCTGCCCGCCACCTTAACCACAAGACCGGCGCGAACAAGGTCGTTGAGGTACTGGCTCGCCAGGCTCCTGGAGATGATGAGCGTCTCGGCGATGTCGGAGGTGGACAGACGGGCAAGGTCGTCGAGCGAGACGGCAGAGGTGAGGGCCTCGAGATGCTCGAGAATCCTGTCCCTCATGTCGACGGGTTTCTTTGCCAAGCTGTCCTGTGCGGTCTTGTCCATGACTTCTTACCTCCTCGTACAAGGAGTATAAGGGGAGAACAGAGAACGGAAGGGGGCGCGTGGGGGAATCAACAGCTCCGAGGAAAAGTCCACCACTTGAGGGGCAGAAAACAACGGCCATTGAACATTCAGGGCCGACGCTCAACACTTCCGCTCGACACTTCGCTTTGGAAAGGGCCCGGCGCGCCGGGGTCCCAACATAAAGAAGGGCCCCGGCGCGCAGGGCCTAAAGCTTAACCATGCGCGCGGCGATGCGGGCGCAGTCGCAGGCGGCCTTCTTCTCGAAAGTGTTGTAGTCACGACCCGGCCCTCGGCGCAGGGCTTGTCGCTGATGGCGCGCACGACGACGAGGGGCACGCCGTTGAGATAAGCGGCCTGCGCGATGGTGCAGCCCTCCATCTCGCAGCACAGGTCGCCGAAGGTCGCGAGGATTCGCTCCTTCTGTTCCGCGGGCGAGACGAACTGGTCGCCGGAGACGACGCGGCCCTTGAGGACCTTAATGTCGGGGGCGACGGCGGCCGCGGCGGCGCACGCCGCCAGCAAGGGCCGGAACGGATCGCGCAAGATCAAGGCGTCGCCCGGGAGGTCGGGCGTTACCGTCAGCCGGCGCCGCGTCTGCCGCATCATGAGGGAGAACGGCCTGGCCGGCGCATACGGCAGGAAGAGGTTCAAGGTGCACCCCGGGGCGGTCAACGAGGCCGACGTGTCGAACGTCGTCGCGCGCGGCTTCGGCGGCAGGGCGCCGTGCACCCATATATGCAGCGACTTGGTCTGCGTGCGCGTCGGGGCGTCGTGGAACTACGTCTGCCTGCTCGTCGACCTCTGCAACGGGGAGATCGTCGGCCACTCCGAAGGACCGAGGAGGGACGCGCGAGCTCCGAGCCAAGCTCTTGGATTACGTGCACTGGTACAACAACTTCAGGATCCACTCGACGCTGGGCTACATGTCGCCGGTCGAGTTCAGGGAGGCGGGGCCGTCCCTCCCGGAATCGTCCAAATAAGTGTTGCCAATCCATAGCCAATCCAGCCATCATCTTCGCGAAGGCGGACGTCAGGAAAAGCTCGGCTTGAGCTCGGTCGGACGCGGTCTGTGGGGCATCATTCAGGCTCAGGGGGTCTCCTTGTCTTCTTCGGTCGCAACCTGAATGATAGGGACGGCCCCTTCTCTCTTTCCCCTTCGTTTTCGACGCGTCACCCTCTCGGCGGGCTTAAGGCCCGCGCTCGCGGGTGCAGGGGCTACGCCCAAACCCCAAAAACGTAACGCCGTGCTCGAAGCGTTTCCGGACGTCAGCGTAAGCTCAAATCCCGTTCGTCAACTCATGGGCAAGCCACCTGAGACTACTCATTTCTCCTACTGGCAATGAAGACCTGCGACCTGCAGTTTTGCAAACTGCTTGAAAGCCACCTGCGTTGATTCACTTCCTATTGCAGCTGGCGGCTTGCACGCGAAAAGGCATTTAAGTTTCAAAACGGGCGTTTTCGGCGCTATCGAGCCTCCAAAGGCATCCCGCCGCGCCCTTTGGGACAAAAACAAAAACTCAAAGCCCTGAGTTCGAAAATAGTTTTTGGAGTTGTCCCGACTTTTGTCCCCGAAGCCGACGAAACGCGACAGGGTGTCACCTGGCGGCACTCGATTCGAGACGGCACCGAAAACTGGATGCAACCGGAATGACAGGACGGCAGAACCGAAGCCATCGAGTGGGGATAGAAAAAGGCCCGGGTGCCGTGGCATCCGGGCCTTTGCTAGCAACTTGATGTTGCGGGCAGCTTAGAACTTGTGGCCGCACTTCTTGCAGACGCGCAGCTTGTTCTTGCCGTCCTTCTCGTGACCGACGCGGGTAACCTTACCGCACTCGGGGCAAACGAGATTGACGTTGGAGGCGTCGATGGGAGCCTCCTGCGAAACGATGCCGCCCTGCTGGTTGGCAGCGTTGGGCTTGACGGCCTTCTTGACGACCGAAACGCCCTCGACAACGACCTTGTTCTCGGCGGGGAGAGCACGCAGGACAACGCCCTGCTTGCCGCGATCCTTACCAGAGAGAACCTGGACCTTATCGCCCTTCTTGATATACATATATCTCCCCTAACTACAGGGTCTCGGGAGCGAGCGAGACGATCTTCATGTACTTCTTGTCACGAAGCTCGCGAGCGACGGGCCCGAAGATACGGGTGCCGACGGGCGAACCATCGTTGTTGATGACAACGCAGGCGTTCTCATCAAAGCGAATGTAGGAGCCATCCTTGCGGCGGATCTCCTTAACGGTGCGAACGACGACGCAACGGACAACGTCCTTCTTCTTGACGTTGGCGCCAGGGGTAGCCTCCTGGACAGCACCGATGAACACATCGCCGATGCCTGCATAACGACGCTTGGAACCGCCAAGCACCTTGATGCAGCGAATCTTGCGAGCGCCGGAGTTGTCGGCGACGTTCAGCATGGTTTGCATCTGAATCATGGTAGATGTTCCTCCGAACTAAGAACCGAAGAGAGGTGCGCAGCCTTTATACGGCCCGTGGTATGCAAGCCAGGCATACGCACATCTTCGGAAACGTACAAGTCGTAAGAGCGACTGCTTATTTAGCGCGCTCGACGACCTCGATGAGGCGCCAACGCTTCATCTTGGACATAGGACGGGTCTCCATAACGCGGACGGTATCGCCCACGCCAGCCGTGCACTCCTCGTCGTGAGCGTGCAGCTTCTTGGAGCTGGTCATCATCTTGCCGTACTTGGGGTGACGCTTGCGCTCGGTGATGGTGACAACAATGGTCTTGGCACCGGAGACGGAGGTAACGACACCCGTACGGACCTTACGCGAGTTACGCGAATCAGTCATGTTCTCTCCTTAGGTCCTACTCGGCGACAGCGGACTTCTCCGCTGCGATCTCGCGGGCGCGCTGCTCCGTGAGGACGCGAGCGATGTCCTTCTTCACGGTGTTGACGCGAGCGGTGTTGTCCAGCTGGCTGGTGGCCATCTGGAAACGAAGGTTAAAGAGCTCGGCGCGCATTTCCTTCAGCTTCTCAACGAGCTGAGCGTCCGAGAGCTCACGAATCTCTGCGGGCTTCATTAGTTCTCCTCCTTGGCGGCGGCGGCGTCCTCAGCAGCCCACTTGGCCTCGAGAGCGGCCTCCTCAGCCATCTCCTTCTCGATGCGCTGCTCAGCGTTCTTGGCAGCAACAATCTTGGTCTTGATGGGAAGCTTGTGCTGTGCAAGACGCAGAGCCTCGCGAGCGACCTCCTCGGGCACGCCCTTGACCTCGAACATGATGCGGCCGGGCTTGACGACGGCCACCCACTCCTCGGGGTTACCCTTACCAGAACCCATGCGAGTCTCGGCAGGCTTCTTGGTGATGGGCTTATCGGGGAAGATCGTGATGTAGACACGACCGCCACGCTTCATGTAGCGGGTCATGGCAATACGAGCGGCCTCGATCTGACGGTTGGTGATCCAATGGGCCTCGAGAGCCTGGATACCAAACTCGCCGAAATGCAGCTCGGTATTACCCTTGGCCTGGCCCTTCATGGAGCCACGCTGCACCTTGCGGTGAAGAATACGCTTAGGGGCAAGCACTACTGACCCCTCCTCTCGGAGTTACGACGACGAGGACGGGAAGAGCCCTCGAGTGCAGGGTTGGGAACAGGCTGGCCCGGGAGCTTCTCGCCCAGGTAGATCCAGACCTTCACGCCGCAAGCGCCCATGGTGGTGCTGGCGACAGCCGTGCCGTAGTCGATCTTGGCACGGAGGGTGTGCAGAGGCACGCGACCCTCGCGGTACCACTCACGACGGCCCATCTCGGCACCGCCGAGACGACCGGAGCACTGGATACGGATGCCCTTAGCGCCGGCCTTGCGGGCGGACTGGACAGCCTTGCGCATAGCGCGACGGAAGGCAACGCGGCCCTCGAGCTGCTCGGCGATAGACTGAGCAACGAGGTTGGCGTCGAGCTCGGGGCGCTTGATCTCGACAACGTCGACGGAGAGCTGGCCCTTGGAGACGCCAGCGACCTTCTCGAGCTCGGTGCGGAGGGTATCGATCTCGGCACCCTTCTTACCGATGACAACGCCGGGGCGAGCGGTGAGGATGATGACCTTCACCTTGTCGCCAGCGCGCTCGATCTCGACGCGGGAGACAGCTGCGCGGGAAAGACGCTTCTCGAGGTACTTGCGGATCTCGAGATCGTTACCGAGGGTCTTAGCGTAATCCTTCTCTGCGAACCAGCGGGAGCGCCAGTTCTCGGTGATGCCAAGACGGAAGCCGGTGGGGTAGACTTTCTGACCCATACAGCTTTACGCCTCCTTTCGAGGAGCAACGACGACGGTGATGTGGGAAGTACGCTTCAGAATGCGAGAAGCGGAACCCTTGGCGCGGGGACGGATGCGCTTAAGCGTCGGACCCTCGTCAACATAGGCAGCGGCGACAACCAGGTTGTCGGCACGCAGACCGTTGTTGTTCTCGGCGTTCGCAACGGCGGAACGGAGAACCTTCTCGACATCCACGGCGACGGCGCGGTCGCAGAAGTGGAGGATGTCGAAGGCCTGAGCGACAGGCTTGCGGCGGATCAGATCGACCACCAGGCGGGCCTTGCTGGGGGAAACACGCACGTACTTAGCGACGGCGCGAACCTCGGTGGCCTCAGTTTCAATAGACTTAGTTGCCATTTACGGTTAACCCCCTATTTGGCCTTGTGGCCACGGAACGTACGAGTCGGCGCGAACTCGCCGAGCTTGTGACCAACCATGGACTCGGTAACATACACGGGCACATGCTTGCGGCCGTCGTGGACGGCGATGGTGTGACCAACCATCTCGGGGAAGATGGTGGACGCGCGGGACCAGGTCTTCACGACGTCCTTCTTGCCAGCCTCGTTCATCGCGGTGATACGCGAGAGAAGGCGAGTCTCCACGAACGGGCCCTTTTTGAGACTTCTGCTCATAAGTGCTTTCTCCTAAAACTCGGTATCCGAAATTACTTCTTACGGCGACGAATGATGTGCTGGTTCGAGACCTTCTTCTTGCGCGTACGAAGGCCCTTCGTCGGCTTACCCCAGGGGGTAACAGAGGGACGACCAGAGGTGTGGTTCTTGCCCTCGCCACCGCCGTGCGGGTGGTCGACAGGATTCATGACGGTACCGCGGACGGTCGGGCGCACGTTCATGTGACGCTTACGGCCGGCCTTGCCGATGACGATGTTGGCGTGATCGGCGTTGCCGACCTCACCGACGGTGGCGCGGCAGGTAACGAGGATGCGGCGCATCTCGGAGGAAGGCATACGGACGATAGCGTACTTGCCCTCCTTACCCATCAGCTGACAGGAATTACCGGCGGAACGGGCGATAGCAGCGCCCTTGCCCGGCTGGAACTCGACGGCGTGGATGAGCGTACCGACGGGGATGTCGGCGAGGGGCAGAGCGTTGCCCGGCTTGATGTCGGCGTCAGAACCGGACATGATGGTCTGACCGACCTCGAGGCCCTTGGGGGCCAGGATGTAGCGCTTCTCACCGTCAGCGTAGTGCAGCAGAGCGATGCGAGCGGAACGGTTCGGATCGTACTCGATCGTGGCAACCTTGGCGGGCACGCCGTCCTTGTTGCGCTTGAAGTCGATCACGCGGTAACGACGCTTCACGCCGCCGCCCTGGTGGCGGGTGGTGATGCGGCCGTTGTTGTTACGACCGGCCTTCTTGGGCAGGGGCTCGAGAAGAGACTTCTCGGGCTTGGTGCAGGTGATCTCGGAGAAATCGGAGATCGTCTGCCAACGCCTACCAGCGGAGGTCGGCTTAAGGTGCTTTACAGCCATTACAATCCCTTTCAATAGGAATCCGTTAGCCATCGCAGACAGGGATTCGAGGTTCTGCCTCGGGTGCGATGACACCGGACGTATACACGGTTCCGGGCGTGTCCATTTTATACGCCCGAAACCTTGAGCTCTCGCCTCCCCTATTTGGGAGGCATGAGCTCACTCAACAGCAGCGAGTCTTAGGCCTGGTTGCCAAAGACCTCGATGGTGTCGCCCTCGGCCAGCGTGACGATGGCCTTCTTCCAAGAACGGGTCTTGCCGGCGACATAGCGCACGCGCTTGGTCTTGGGCTTGACCGTCAGGGTGTTCACGCGAACGACCTTGACGCCGAAGATCTCCTCGACAGCGTCCTTGATCTGATACTTGTTAGCATCCTTGGCGACCTCGAACGTGTACTTGTTCAGCTCCATGCCGGAGAAGGAACGCTCGGACACGATCGGACGGATGATGATCTCGTGGGCGGTCATTTATGCAAGCACCTCCCCGAAGTGAGCGGCGATGTCGGCGGGCATCAGCACAGCGTTGTTGTTGACGAGATCGTAGGTGTTGGCCTCGTCAGCGGTGATGATGAACGTCTTGGGAATGTTGCGGAACGACAGGTAGGCGTTGACGTCCTCATCGCGAACGATGATGGTCAGACGCTTGCCCTCAAGGCCGAGAGCCTTGAGCATGGCGACGGCAGCCTTGGTGGAAGGCTTCTCGAAGCCGTAGTCGTCGACGAGCACGAGCTCGCCATCGGCCAGCTTGGCGGACAGCGCGGAGCGCATAGCCAGCTTGACCTCCTTGTTGTTCATACGCTTAGCGTAGGAACGGGGCTTGGGGGCGAAGACAACGCCACCGTGACGCCACTGGGCAGCACGGATGGAACCCTGGCGGGCACGGCCGGTGCCCTTCTGACGCCAAGGCTTCTTGCCGCCACCGGAAACCTCAGAGCGGCCCTTAGCAGACTGGGTGCCCTGACGCCAAGAGGCCATCTGGCACTTGACGATGTGGTGCATAACGTGGATGTTCGGCTCGATGCCGTACACCTCAGCGGCGAGCTCGGCCTCGGCGACCTTCTTGCCCTCGCTGTTCTTTACTTCAAACTTTGCCATTTAAGTGTTCTCCTTGGTATGACGCTGGGCTAAATGGGCTGGGCCCTTAGGCCATACGGATGGCGACGAGACCATTCTTGGCACCCGGGACAGCGCCCTTGACCAAGATGAGGTTCTGCTCGGCATCGATGCGGACAACGGAAAGGTTCTTGACGGTAACGCGCTCGTTACCCATGTGACCGGCCATCTTGACGCCCTTGAGGACGCGCGCAGGATAGGCGCACTGACCGATAGAACCGGGGTGACGCTGGAAGTGAGAACCATGCGTCATAGGACCGCGGCGCTGACCCCAGCGCTTGATGCGACCCTGGAAGCCCTTACCCTTGGAGGTACCGATGACGTCGACCTTCTCGACATCAGCGAAATCAGCGACGGTGACGACCTCGCCGACCTTGTGCTCCTCGCCGTTCTCGACGCGGACCTCACGAAGGAAGCGGACAGGCTCGACGCCAGCCTTGGCGAAGTGACCAGCCATGGGCTTGTTCACGTTCTTGGCCTTGATGTCGCCGAAACCGATCTGGACGGCGTCATAGCCGTCGGTTGCCTGAGTTTTAACCTGCGAGACAGCGCAGGGGCCAGCCTGGATGACCGTGACGGGAACGACGTTATCGTCCTCGTCCCAAACCTGGGTCATGCCAATCTTGCGGCCGAGAATCATGCTGATCAAGATATGATCCCAACTCTCGCGTGGTCTTGGGACAATGCGTACACCACCGAGCGTACGCCCCTAGAGGACCACTACTTACACGACGTGCTCCCCAGCCTTGTATTTCGCCCGGACTACCTGACAACCCTATTAAGCAGGCATTTTGTCCAGCCAGAATACTCCCCTGGTTTCACACAGCTGTTTAGTATACACGGCTGCGGGCGTATCCATCGAGATTCATATTTCACTCACATTGTTTACGCAGGTAAAGTGCGTGGATGGCTCCCGAGCACGGCGGAGGGCCGGAGAAATATATTAAGGTCCCTGCTCTACAGTCCTGCGCAAGACGGAGAGCACATTAAGTGCTCTCCTTTGCGTGCGGAACTCGCGATGACCTTAATATATTTCTCCGGCCCTCCGCCGTGCTCGGGAGACGACACGTTGATGTCTGCTTAACTCTGCTCGCTCAGGCTAATGACTTTGTTGGGGGTCCACTATTTGCTGGAGGGTGAACTTGCATTGCATTGGCTCGCCTTCTGCTTGTGGCTTTTCCTCGTCAAAAACGAAGATCATGATGGCGCAGTTGGGGAGTTTTGTTGGGAGCTCGAAGCCCTCTGGGGCTGCAGCCTTGATGAATTGGCGGCTGGCGCTGCCGTGGCTTACTGCTAGGAGGGTTTCGATACCATCGGCGCCCATGATATTGGTGAGGGTGTCCACCATGCGCTCTTGCAACGCGCGGCTTCCTTCTCCTCCGAAGGGGACCAGGTCCTCGCCCGGATCCCAGACGTCGGTGGGGAGGGCATCGTGGGGACCTTCTTCGAAGGTGCCGTAGCAGCGCTCGATGATGCCTTCGCAGGGCTCGACAGCGGCGTCCGGACCGAGGAGTTCGGTAGCAACGAGCTGAGCTGTGTCCATGGCTCGGCCCAAGGGCGAAGAGACCACTTTGTCGGGAACGACGTTGTGGGCTTTGAGCCACGCGGCTGCCACCCGTGCCTGCTGACGGCCCAGGCCGGTCAGCGGTGAATCGCAGCGGCCCTGGACCAGCTTTTTGACGTTGAACTCCGTCTGACCGTGGCGGAGTAGGTATAGGCGCTTCATGCTCTCCCCTTCTGCATAACTTGCTTTGCCGGCGCGGCCTACTCGTGGGTATGGCCTACGTAGTCTTCGTCGATCGTAATCTTGGCAATCGACTTGGGATATTCCGATTCGACCCGTTGTGCCAGCGCGTGTTTTACGTCTTCGGCACTCATCTGCAGATCCGAGGGACGCACGCAGTCAAAGATCACGTTGGTGTGCGTAGGACCCGGCACACAGCGAAGGTCGTGAATCGAAAGGCGGTTATCGATCTGTTGGGCCATGGCGTTAATGCGTAAACGCATGCTCGCCACCTTTGGATCGTCGGTCACGATGGGGTCGTAATGGAGCGTGACAATCATGCCGTCTTCGTTCCTAAACGCCTGCTCAATATTGTCGAGCGTGTCGTGGCTTTCCAGCGGGCTGGCCTCGGCCGCCATCTCTGCGTGAGCGCTTGCGAACTTCCTGCCCGGGCCGTAGTCGTGAACCATCAGATCGTGAACGCCCAAAACACCGGGATAGCTCATGATCTTATCTCGAATGTGCTTGACCAGCTTAGGATCGGGCGTCTGGCCCAAAAGCGGGCTCACCGTATCCTGGATGAGTTCAAAACCGCTCCAGCCAATATAGGCGCCAACGGCAAGGCCGACCCATGCGTCAAGATTGATGTGCGTCACCTGCGAAACAATTGCGCACGCCAGCACGGCGCCCGTAGCAAGAACATCGTTCTTGGAATCCTGCGCGGTCGCATGCAGCGTCTCGGACTCAATGCGATCGCCGAGCTTTTGGTTGAGGACCGCCATCCAGAGCTTTACAACCATCGAAAGCGCTAGAACTGCCACCAGGGCAAGCGAGAACTCGACAGGTTCGGGGTGGATGACGCGCTCGATCGAGGACTTCACCAGTTCGATGCCAATAAGCAGCACGAGCGCCGCCACCACCAGACCCGAGAGATACTCGTAGCGGCCATGTCCGTAAGGATGCTCGGGGTCGGCCGGCTTGCTCGCCAGCCTAAAGCCCAGCACGCTCACGATATTCGAGCTGGCATCGGACAGGTTGTTCATGGCATCCGCCACGATCGAAACCGATCCCGACAGCACGCCAATTACGCCCTTCGCAGCACAAAGCGCAACATTGGCGAGAATACACACCACGCCCGTCAACGTGCCCACGCGCGCACGGTCGCCCTGCGCACGACGAACAATCCACTCAACCATCTATATCCGCCCCCACGGTACTACCTATATATCTATTGCTCAAACGGATTGTAGTGTAGCCACTTTGCCCCACAGATACAAAAAGGCCGCAACCCACACGGGCCACGACCTTGGAACATGACAAAGAAATCGCCCTTTGTCGCACAGGTTTATGCGCTTGCTTCGGCCACGCTCTTCGAGGTTTCGGGTGAATCAGCTCCGTCCTCCGTCGCCTGCCCCTTCGCCGGCGCCACGCCAAAGCAGTAGCTCAGCGCCGCAGACACCGCAAATGCCACACCGCTGGCAGCGCAGCACCACAGCAGGTTCGAGATGCCGCCCGTGGCAAAGCCAATGACCATGAGGACATTCGTCATGCCAATGGTATAGGCCGTAACGTGGCCCACGGCTGCAACAAGGCCTCCGACGGCGCCGCCAATGGCCATGCACGTCAGGCACCTGCCATATTTAAAGCCGCAACCGTACAGCGCCGGCTCGCTTACGCCGCCAAGAACACCCGAGATTGAATAGCCCAGTATGAGCGCCTTCTCGTCCTTATCCGCAACGCGAAGCGACGCGCCAAAAGGCATGCCCCAAACGGCGAACGTCGCCATCGTCGCGGCAATCAGGATGCACGAATCCGTTCCCACACTCATAAACTGCGCGTACGCAAGCGATAGGACAACGTTGCTGATACCCGCGATCTTAAGAAACTCCCAACCCGCGGCAAGCCCCATGAGCGTGAGCAGCGACACGATGCCACCGGAATTGCCAAGCATAAACATAAGCTGGCCCAACAGCATGCCCAGATAGCTGCCCGCCGGCGCTGTAATACACAGCGAAACCGGAACCATGACGAGCATGGTTGCAAACGGAACGAACGAAAATGCCACGGCCTTAGGGATAACTCGATGAAAGAAACACTCCACTCGCCATAGCACGGGCACCGAGATGAGGACCGGAATAACAGTCGTCGTGTAATCGTTGACCGGCGCGGGAAGCAGACCATACACGGAAGTCATCGATGCCCCCGCCGTCGATGCGGCATCGACGAGCTTAAGCAGATCGGGCGCAATCAATACGCCGCCCAGCATCATGCCCAGTTGTTCCGAGCAACCGAGCTGGCGGGCAGCCGCCCAACCAAGATAGATGGGCAAAAAGTAGTAACCGGCGTTATAGAGCCAACTGTAGAACAGGCGATAGATTTCGGAATCGGCAGGCCACAGGCCCAGCATGCCTTCGCCCATAATGACGGCGGCGGTGCGGAACAACGCCGCGCAAACAATAAACGGCAGCGCCGACATCATGCTTTTGGACAGATAGTCCACCACGGCCATGGCGTTTGATGAAACCGTCGTTGTAAACGAGGTGTTAGAAACTTGTGACATGGAACGCCTTTCCCAATGTGACATGCGGGCTGTCCCTTTGTCACATCGTGCGGTACTGACCGATTGCGCGGTACTTTTCGTAGCGGAGGTTTGTGAGGGTCGCGTCGTCGAGCTGCCCAAGCGTATCGAAGGCATCAAATGCCGAGGACATGACGGCACCGGCGATCTCCTCATGCGACAGGCCCCTATCGTCAACAATGCCGTCGATGATGCCGAGCGCCAACAAATCGGGGGCCGTGAGCTTAAGCGCCTCAGCGGCCTCATTCGCGCGCTCGGTATCCTTCCACAGGATCGACGCACAGGCCTCGGGGCTCACGACCGAATAGGCCGAGCTCGAGAGCATCAGGATGCGGTCGGCCACGGACAGCGCCAGCGCGCCACCAGAGCCGCCCTCGCCTGTCACCACCGAGACAATCGGCGTCTTAAGGCCGCTCATCTCCATGAGATTCTGGGCAATCGCCTCGCCCTGGCCGCGCTCCTCGGCACCGATGCCGCAAAACGCGCCCGAAGTATCAACCAGGCACAGAACCGGCCGACCAAACTTTTCGGCCTGGTGCATCAGGCGACGTGCCTTGCGGTAGCCCTCGGGATGTGCCATACCAAAGTTGCGACGCATGCGCTCTTTGGTCGTGGTACCGCGCTCGATGGCGATGACCGTTACGGGGCGTCCGTCTTTCCAGCCAATGCCAGCCACCACAGCGGCGTCGTCGCCAAAGTAGCGGTCGCCGTGCAGCTCTACGAATCCGTCGAGACCCAACGAGATCATCTCGCCTGCCGTGGCGCGGTTCGCCGAGCGAGTCTGTTTGACGATTTCGAGCGCGCTTTTTGGTGCGGCCGAGCGCTTAAACAAGTGTCCCAGCTTTTTGTCGCGACGACCCGTATGCACGATCTCATGCGGTGCCCCCAGGCCGGGCGCGTGCCCTTCGTGCAGCGCCAGCAGCTCGCCTACCGTGAGCGCAATCTCACCACGCGGAACAACGGCATCGCAAAAGCCGTGCTCCAGCAAAAACTCGGAACGCTGGAATCCCTTGGGCAGACGCTTGTGCATGTTCTGCTCGATCACGCGCGGGCCGGCAAATGCCGTCAGGGCATCGGGCTCGGCCAGGATAATGTCGCCCTCCATGGCAAAGCTCGCGGTTACACCTCCGGTCGTGGGATCGGTGAGCACCGTGATATACAGGCCGCCCGCCTCGCTGTGGCGCCTAACCGCTGCAGAAATCTTGGCCATCTGCATGAGCGAGGTCACGCCCTCCTGCATGCGGGCGCCGCCCGATACGGTAAAGCCAACGACCGGCAGCCCCAACTCGGCCGCGCGCTCAAAGACACGACAGATCTTCTCGCCCACCACGGAGCCCATTGAGCCCATCATAAAGTTGGCATCCATAAAGAAGAGCGCGGTATCACAGCCGCAGATTTTGCCCCTGCCGCACACAACGGCATCGCGCTCGCCCGAACGCTCGCTCACGCTCTTAAGCTTGTCGGCATAACCGGGAAACGAGAGGAAGTCCTTCGACGCCAGATTGGCATCCCATTCCTCAAAGGTACCCGCGTCGACCGTCATGCGCATGCGCGCGCGACCGCTCACGCGAAAGTGTTTGCCGCAACGAGGGCAGACCTCGAGGTTGTCGTGCAGGCGCGCCTCATCGATCACACGGCGGCACTCCGGGCATTTGACAAACACGTGGCGCGCGGGGAACTCGGCGCACGACTCGGTTATCGGCCCCTCAAGGACATTGACCGTCTTCGCTTTTCTATTCATCAGCATAGAGATGCCCCATCAGATCGGTGTGATACATGCCCGACAAAAACTCGTCGTTTGCCAGCACGTCGAGCTGAAGCTCGCTATTTTCGCTCACGCCCTCAATCACGAGCTCGCCCAGGGCCGAGCGCATCTTGCGAATGGCACCGTCACGCGTGGGCGCGCACACGATGAGCTTGCCGAGCATGGAGTCGTAGTACGGCGGAACTTTCGCTCCGGTAAACATGGCGGAATCCCAGCGCACGCGCGGACCACCCGGCACACGCAACGCGGTGACCGTTCCACATGACGGTAGAAAGTCCGGCGTTTCGGCATTGATGCGGCACTCCATGGCGTGGTTGCGGACCGGTACGTCCTCCTGCTCAAAGGGCAGAGGCTGGCCGGCAGCCACGCGCAGCTGCCACTTAACCAGGTCGGTATCGGTCACAAACTCCGTAACCGGATGCTCCACCTGCAAGCGCGTGTTCATTTCCATAAAGTAGAAATTGCCGTCATCTGAGTACAAAAACTCGATGGTGCCAGCGCCCTCATAGCCAACGGCACGAGCCAGGTCGCGCGCGGCCTTGTGCATGCGCGCGCGAATATCATCGCGTCCGTCGAGGCACGGCGCGGGGCTCTCCTCGATCAGCTTTTGGTTGCGGCGATGCACCGAGCACTCGCGCTCGCCGAGCGAAAACACATGGCCCTGCTTATCGGCCATAATCTGTACCTCAACGTGATGCGCCGGCGCAACGAACTTCTCCATGTAGCACTCGCCGTCGCCAAAAACGGCCTCACCCTCGGCACGCGCCTCGATGAACGCCTTTGCCGCATCTTCCACGCGCTCGACCTTGCGAATACCGCGACCGCCGCCGCCCGCGCGCGCCTTAATAAGCACGGGGCAGCCGATGCGCTCGGCCTCGGCCGTTGCTTCCTCGGGGCTTTTGAGCAAATCGCAGCCCGGCACGATGGGCACGCCCGCAGCAGCGGCCGTTCGGCGTGCGGCGTCCTTGTCGCCCATGCTGTCGATCACCTCGGCCGAAGGACCGACAAACGCCAGACCGAACTTGTCGCAGTCGCGCACGAAGCTCGCCTTCTCGGAGAAAAAGCCATAGCCGGGATGAATTGCCTTAGCTCCCGACTTTACGGCACAGGTGAGCACGGCATCGTCGTTGAGGTAGCTCTCGGCAAGACGCGGGCCGCCGATGCAATACGCCTCGTCGGCAAGCTGCACGTGCAGCGCGTCCGCATCGGCCGTGGAATAAACGGCGACGGTCTTGATGCCCATATCGCGGCACGCGCGGATAACACGGATCGCGACTTCGCCGCGGTTGGCGATGAGCACTTTGTCGAACATGAAGCCTTCCTTAACTTTCGTGCACGAGTGCAAAAGACATATCGGCGCGGCAGCAAACCTCACCGTTGACGCTCGCAGTACCCGTCGCAAAGCGGAACGGCCCGCGCGCACGCGTGATGGAGCACACTAGATCCACCGTGTCGCCCGGGCGCACCGGACGCTTAAAGCGCACCTTGTCCAGACTCGTGTAGAACGGCGTCGCGCCGCGCGCCTCCTCATCGCCCATCAGCAGCACGCAGCAGTTCTGGGCGAGCATCTCGCACTGAATCACGCCGGGAACGACCGGGTTTCCCGGAAAATGTCCCTGCAAAAAGTACTCGTCGCCTGTAATCGTGATCTTGCCGTGGGCCTCGTCGCCCACCAGCTCGGCTTCGTCGAGCAAAAGCATCGGCTCGCGATGCGGTAACAGCTTCTTGAGCTCTTCTTTGTTCATGGATATCACCTATCCGATCCTCATGAGGCAGCTGCCAAACTCCACGAGGTCGCCGTCGGCCACGCAGATCTCGAGCACCTCACCGTCTGCCTCGGCCGTCACCTCGTTGAGAACCTTCATGGCCTCGATGATGCAGAGGGTCTCGCTGGCCTTGACCTTGGAGCCCACGCGCACAAACGGCTCGTCGCCCGGCGCAGGGGCAGCATAGAAGACGCCCACCATGGGAGCAGTCACCTCGGTGCCCTTGGGCTCCGGCGCGGCGGCAGGTGTCTGCGTGGCGGGTTCCGGTGCGGCAGGCGCGACTGTGGGAGCTGCAACTTGAGCGGCCACGGCACCCGGCATAGGCATGGGCACGGCAACCGGCTGCGCCACACTCGCGCGCTCGAGTTCGACCGCGGTGCCATCGGGCTCCTCAACGCGTACGCGCGTGAGGCCGCGGTCCTCCATCACATCGGCTATCTCGGCAAGTCTTTTGGAATCCATGCTCTAGCTCCTCGTATATCTACGCAGCGCGATGGCGGCGTTGTGCCCGCCAAAGCCCAGGTTGGTCGAAAGCGCCCAGGTAAGGTCGGCGCGAACCGCGCGATTGGGCGTGTAATCAAGATCGCAGGCGGAATCGGGCGTGTGGTAGTTAATGGTCGGCGGCACCACGCCCTGCTCGAGTGCCATGGCGCAGGCCATGACCTCGATGGCCCCCGTGGCACCGATCATGTGCCCCGTCATCGACTTGGTCGACGAGACATGTGCGGCGCGCGCCGCGTCCTCGCCGAGCGCTCGCTTAATGCCCGCCGTCTCGGACGAATCATTAAGCTTGGTCGAGGTGCCGTGGGCATTGATGTAGAGGCCCTCGGAAGGCTTGACGTCGCCCTCGGCCACCGCCAGCGATATCGCGCGGGCAATGCCGGCGGCCTCGGGATCGGGACTCGTGATGTGATAAGCATCATCGGTGTTGCCGTAGCCCACGACCTCGGCATAAATGTGCGCACCGCGCGCCTGCGCATGTTCCATGCTCTCGAGTACCAGCACGCAAGCGCCCTCGCCCATCACAAAGCCGTCGCGGTCTGCATCGAACGGGCGGCAAGCCGTCGCAGGATCGGGGTTGGTGGTCAATGCGCGGCAGGACGTAAAGCCTGCAACGGCATCGGGGATAATGGCCGCCTCGGCGCCGCCCGCGAGGATCGCGTCGGCATAGCCGTGCTTGATGGCGCGGAACGCCTCGCCCACCGCATGGGCCGAGGTCGCGCAAGCAGTCACGACTGGCAGGGTCGGTCCCTTTGCCTTGTGGCGGATCGCGATATTGCCCGAAGCCATGTTAGGGATCATCATCGCAATCATATAGGGCGATGCGCGGCGAGGTCCACGATCGGCGATCGTGTGGACGTTGTCGACGAGCGTCGTCATGCCGCCCACGCCCGAGCCCACGTAGACGCCCAGGCGCTCACGATCGATGGCGCCTTCGACATCAAAGCCCGCATCGTGCATTGCCTCGTCCGAAGCCGCCATCGCAAACTGAACGCAGGGGTCCAGATGCTTGGCGTCACGCTTGCCAAAGTACTCGTTGCCGTCAAAGCCCTTGACTTCGGCCGCCACCTTGACGGTAAACGCATCGGTATCGAAGTGCGTGATCGGGCCGATGCCACAGGTCCCGGCGCACATGGCCGCCCAGGTGGCAAGCGCGGTGTTGCCGAGCGGCGATACGGCACCGATGCCGGTGATTGCAACTCTCTGTTCCATCATGGTCTCCTCATCCAAGCCGTTCTTCGGCCCTGGTTTCTACATCGCCATTCCGCCGTCGACGCGCACGACCTCGCCCGTAATGTAAGCAGCCGCATCGCTCGCTAAAAAGCGCACCACGCCGGCCACTTCCTCGGGACGTGCCATGCGCTTAAGGGGAATCTGTTCCTCGGTTGCCGTACGCACCTTCTCCGAGAGCTTTGCCGTCATATCTGTCTCGACAAACCCGGGGGCGACCGCGTTCGCTCGTACGCCACGAGGCGCAAGCTCGCGCGCCACCGCCTTGGTAAGCCCTATCACGCCCGCCTTGGAAGCAGCGTAGTTGGCTTGCCCGGCATTGCCCATCAGGCCCACGACCGAGCTCATGTTGACGACGCAACCGCCGCGCTGGCGCATAAAGGTCTTGGTGAGCGCGCGCGTCATATTGAATGTTCCCTTGAGATTGACATCGAGCACGCGATCGAATGCGTCATCGCCCATGCGCATGAGCAGGCCATCGCGGGTGATGCCGGCGTTGTTGACGAGCGCCCAAATGGAACCAAAGTCGTTGAGGACCGCTTCCACGCACGCGTTGACGGCAGCGGGATCGGCCACGTCGCATTGATATGCGCGTGCCGTGGCGCCAACCGCCTCACAGGCTTCGCACGTCTTGCGCGCCGCATCGACGCTGCCGGCATAGACGACGGCGATATCAAAGCCGTCCTCCGCCAGACCGACAGCGCAGGCGCGGCCGATACCCCGCGAGCCGCCCGTGACCAGTGCCACGCGACGTGAGTCGTTGCGCTCGAGCGCGCCGTTGTTCAAGTTGCCCATGTCATTCCTTTCGGGTTACAGCCCTGTGGACTATGCGAGCTCGTCGGCAATAGCTGCGACCTGCTCGGCCGTTTCGCACGAATACACGCGAACGTCGCTCAGCGTACGCTTGACCAGGCCCGACAGCGTTTTGCCAGGGCCGACCTCAATAAACGTGTCGATGCCCTGATTCTGCAGAGTATGCAGCGTGTCGACCCAACGAACGGCATGACTCACCTGATTGGCCAAGACATCCGATGCCGCTCGCGGGTCCGCCGGATAGGGCGCCGCCGTCATGTTTGCCATGACCGGAATCAGCAGCGGTGACGGCGCGTGGCCGGCTTGGATATACGTCGCCAGCCCCTCAGTCGCCTCGGCCATATAGGGGCTATGAAATGCGCCCGACACCGCGACTTTCATAGCGCGGCCGCCAGCCTCTTTTACTAGGACGTCGAGCTCCTGCAGCGCCTCGGGCGCTCCGGCAACAACCGTCTGCTGCGGACTGTTGTAGTTGACCGGCCAGCAGTCCTCGCCGGCCTGTTTTGCCAGGTTCTCGACTTGCGCCGCATCGAGCTTGATGACGGCGCGCATGCCGCCCGGATGGCGCTCGGCAGCCGCGGCCATCAGCGCCGCGCGCTCGCACACGAGCTCAAAGCCCGCTCGCGTATCGAACGCCCCCGCAAAGGTGAGCGCGGCGACCTCGCCAAGCGAAAAACCCGCACAGGCGGCAGGTACCACGCCGCGCTCACGCAGGGCGGCAGCCGCTGCCAGATCGTGAACGAACACGCACGGCTGCGTGTTCTCGGTCTGCGAGAGTTCCTCCTTGGAGGCGCTTCGGCACTGCTCACTGGTCCCCGGGCGCACCTCGTCGACAATGGCGAACACCTCGGCGGCCGCCGGCGATGCCTCGATCAGGTCGACGCCCATCGCGGGGTGCTGGGCGCCCTGGCCGGCAAACAGAAACGCTACGCCACCCATGCGCACGCACCCTTCAGGACGTGCTCGGCGCCATCGACTAGGTCGTCAACGATTTCACGTGCACTTTGGCGCTCGTTGACCATGCCGGCAATCTGTCCACACAAAAACGAGCCCTCTTCGTAATTGCCGTCCTTGGCGGCCTTGCGAAGGGCGCCCGTGCCCATGGCCCCGAGCTCCTCGACGCTTACGCCCGCCGCCTCGCTCTTGGCGTAGGCGTTAGTGAAGGGGCTCTTGAGGGCACGCACCGGGTGTCCCGTCGAGCGGCCGGTCGCACGCGTCGAGGTGTCGTTGGCCTTCAGGACCATCTCCTTGTACTGCTCCGATACGGTGCACTCATCTGCGATCAGAAAGCGCGTACCCACCTGCACGCCGGCGGCGCCCAGCATAAAGGCGGCCGCCACGCCGCGGCCATCGGCGATACCGCCAGCCGCAACCACGGGAATATCGACCGCATCGACAACCTGTGGCACCAGTGCCATCGTCGAGGTCTCGCCAATATGGCCGCCTGATTCGGTACCCTCGGCAACCACGGCAGTGGCTCCACGACGCGCCACGAGACGCGCCAGCGCCACCGAGGCAACGACCGGGATGACCTTGATGCCCGCCTCGTTCCACGCCTTCATGTACTTGGTGGGATTGCCGGCACCCGTCACGACGACCGGCACCCGCTCGTCAATCACGACCCGCGCGACCTCGTCGGCAAACGGGCTCATGAGCATGACGTTGACGCCAAAGGGCTTATCCGTCCTGGCGCGCAGCTCATGAATCTGGTCGCGCAGCCAGTTGGCGTCTGCGTTCATGGCCGCGATAATCCCTAAGCCGCCCGCCTCGGACACTGCGGACGCCAGCGAGGCGTCGGCGATCCAGGCCATACCGCCCTGGAACACGGGCTTTTCGATGCCGAGCAGATCGCAGAGAGGAGTCTTGAGCATCTCTACTTCTCCAATGCCGCCTCGACCGTATCGGCGAACTCGCCGACCGTCTTGGGGTTCTCCTCGGTATCGAGCTGGATGCCAAACTCGTCCTCGACGGCGACGAGGATCTCGACGGTGCCCAGGCTGTCGAGACCAATCTCCTCGAGCGTGGACTCGGGCTTCATCTCGACGTCGTCAAGACCGGCGGTCTCGCGGATAACATCGCAAACGCGCTCGAAGGTCTTCTGATCTGCCATGGTAGTTCTCCTTTGTTTGTGCCCTAGGGGCGTTTTTATTTCCTATGTGCGACTACTTCCAACGAAGTAGATAGCCACCTATATCCAGACCGGCGCCAAATCCAACGAGGGCGATGGTGTCGCCCGTGTGAAGTGCACCGGCGTTTGCCAGCCGGTCGAGGGCAAGCGGAATGCATGCGCTCGAAATGTTGCCGGTCTCGCGCAGCGTTCGAACCACGCGCTTGTCTGGCACACCGAGGCGCTTGACCGCCTGACTCAGGATTCGTTCGTTAGCCTGATGGAATACAAAATGGTCGATGTCCTCGACCGAAATGCCCGCATCGCTCGCAAGCTTATGGACCGTGTCGCAAATCGCGTTGACGCCGAACTTGAACACGCGGCGGCCATTCATGGACAGCACGCTCTCGCTATCTGCGGAGGCCTTAAACGGCGAGGTGCCGACCAGACCGGGAACGCACAACGTCTCGACG
Organism: uncultured Collinsella sp.; assembly: GCA_900546115.1. Classification (GTDB taxonomy): domain Bacteria; phylum Actinomycetota; class Coriobacteriia; order Coriobacteriales; family Coriobacteriaceae; genus Collinsella. The sequence goes on along the minus strand of URBQ01000014.1, from coordinate 12,296 downwards.
TCGGGCGCCGTCGAAAGCTCAACGGCAAGGGGGCTGTCTCCCCCAGCCTCAATCACCGCGGCGCCTGCCCCATCGCCAAAGAGCACACAGGTGGCGCGGTCGGTCCAGTCGAGCGCGCGCGTCATCTGCTCGGCGGCAACGACAAGCACATGCTTGGCTCGTCCTCGGGCGATATAGCCCTCGGCAACATCGAGCGCAAATACGAAGCCGGCGCAGGCAGCCGAGACATCGAAGGCAGGGCACGTCGCGCCCAGTCGCTCAGCAACGGCACACGCCTCGGCGGGAACAAGGTGGTCACCCGTCGTCGTCGAGCAGACGATCAGATCCAACTGGCTCGCGTCGATTCCGGACACCTGAAGTGCCCGCTCGCTCGCCGCTACGGCAAGGTCGTCAAGTGACTCGGTGGTGCAGACGTGGCGACTCTTAATACCTGTGCGGGTAAAAATCCACTCATCCGAGGTATCGAGGAACTCGGACAGCTCGTCATTGGAAACACTGCGCTTAGGAAGCGCCGAGCCTGTTCCAAGAATCGTGAAACCCATCACTAACCTCCTTTGAGTTGTTGACGTGTTTACATCGACCAAGAGAGGATAGCGCATTTCAGTCGTTGTTAACGTGTTAACATTAAATTGTCCAAATGCGACAAAGGCTTCACATTGTGTCTCTCTCGACACCATTGCGTTATTCACTTATTCATTAAGGAGGTAGCAGCCGTTATGGATGCCAAATTAACGATAGTCGACGTAACCGGATCGACCAACGATGACCTGCTCGAAGCAGGAAAACAGGGAGCGCCGCACGGCACAGGACTTGCCGCCCGGGCTCAGACAGCAGGACGCGGCCGGCGCGGCCACAAGTGGGATTCAACCGCCGGCAACCTATTGCTTTCGATTGTCCTGCGTCCATGCGTTAATCCTGCGAAGTACTCTGGTCTTGCTGCCGTCAGCGGCCTAGCGGTGCTCGAGGCGCTCGAAAAACAGGGTCTTGCAAACGAGATTGGCCTCAAATGGCCCAACGACCTGGTCGCGCGTGGACGCAAACTCGGCGGCATTCTGGTCGAGGCCGCACGCGATAACGAAGGCAAACCTTTCGCCGTCTGTGGCATTGGTGTCAATGTGAACTATGCGCCCCAAGAGGTGCCCGATGGCGGCCTGCCGGCAATCGGTCTCTCGGACCTTAACGAGAACGTTCCAGCTGTCGACATGCTCCTCGATGAGGTCTATCACGCAGTTATAGACGCTATAGATGCCTGGGCAGAACGTCTCAACGCCATGGAAGAAAACACCGGACCGCTCGCGCCCGTCCACGGCGAATATGTCGCTCACCTCAATTGGATTGGAAAGCACGTTATCGCCCGCTCCCCTGCCGGTGACGAGCTGGCGCGAGGCATCTTTAAAACGGTCGATGGCTTTGGTCGTGCGTGCATCGAAACAGAAGACGGCTTGCGATCCTTCCATTTTGAGGAAGCGTCATTGCGCCCCTTGAGTGAGTAGGTCGCCACAGCCAGCCGCTCGGCAGCCTTACCCGGCGATCCAAACCCATCATGCAAAACAAAAGGGCCCCGCTACCGTAGCGGCAGCGGGGCCCTTTAAGCTATGAGCGATATCGCTTAGAGCTTGATGTCGATGTCGACGCCAGCGGGGAGGTCGAGACGCATAAGCGAATCAACGGTGCCCGAGGTGGGGTCGAGGATGTCGATGAGGCGCTTGTGGGTGCGCATCTCGAACTGCTCACGGGAGTCCTTGTTCACGTGCGGCGAGCGGATAACCGTGTACAGGTTGCGCTCGGTGGGCAGGGGGACAGGACCGGAAACGCGAGCGCCGGTCTTCTGAGCGGTCTCGACGATGAGCTTCGCGGACTGATCGACGACCTCGTGATCATAGCCCTTGAGGCGAATGCGGATCTTCTGGGTAGCCAACTTAAACCTCCAAAGAGTGCGAGAGATGCTCTCGCGGATTACGTAACAGGGAGCTCGAACTTAGGCGTTCTTGCTCATGACCTCGTCCACGATGGACTTGGGCGCGGGCTCATAAGAGTCGAACTGCATCGTGTAGGATGCACGGCCCTGGGTCTGGGAGCGAAGGTCGGTAGCGTAACCGAACATCTCGCCCAGCGGCACCTTGGCACGGATGAGCTTGCTGTTCTTGCGATCCTCCATGCCCTCGATCTTGCCGCGGCGACCGGAGAGGTTGCCCATAACGTCGCCCATGTACTGCTCGGGGGTCTCGACCTCGACAGCCATGATCGGCTCGAGCAGCTGCGGGTCGGACTTCTTGAGGGCGTCCTTGATAGCCATGGAACCGGCGATCTTAAAGGCGGCCTCGGAGGAGTCGACCTCGTGGTAAGAACCGTCGAACAGGGTGACCTTGACGTCGAGGACCGGGAAGCCGGCGATAACACCGGTGTTCAGGGCCTCCTGGATGCCCTTGTCGATGGACGGGATGTACTCCTTGGGCACGACGCCGCCGACGATAGCGTTGACGAACTCGTAGCCGAAGCCCTCCTCCATCTTCTCGAGCTTGATGACGGCGTGGCCGTACTGACCGCGACCACCGGACTGACGGACGAACTTGCCCTCAGCCTTCTCGACGTCGTGACCAGCGGTCTCGCGGTAGGCAACCTGGGGCTTACCAACGTTAGCGTCAACCTTGAACTCACGGAGCAGACGGTCGACGATGATCTCGAGGTGCAGCTCGCCCATGCCGGCGATGATGGTCTGGCCGGTCTCGTGGTTGGTGGACACCTGGAAGGTCGGGTCCTCCTCGGCGAGCTTGGTCAGAGCCAGGGACATCTTGTCCTGCTCGGCCTTGGTCTTGGGCTCAATGGCAACGTCGATAACGGGCTTAGCGAACTCGATCTTCTCGAGGACGATCTCCTTGCCCTCGGCGCACAGGGTGTCACCGGTGGTGGAGTTCTTGAAGCCGACGCAAGCGACGATGTCGCCGGCGGCAGCGTCGTCACGGTCGATACGCTCGGCGGCGTTCATCTCGAGAATGCGGCCGAGGCGCTCGCGCTGACCGTTGGAAGCGTTGACCACGTAGGAGCCGGACTCAGCGCGGCCGGAGTAAACGCGGACGTAGGTGAGCTTACCGACGAACGGGTCGGTCATGATCTTGAAGACCAGGCCGGAGAAGGGCTCGTCGAAGGAAGGATGACGCTGGATCTCCTCGCCGGTGTCCGGATCGGTACCGGTGACGGCCTCAACGTCGAGCGGGCTGGGCAGGTAGTCGACGACAGCGTCGAGCAGCTCCTGAACGCCCTTGTTCTTGTAGGCGGAGCCCACGAAGACGAGGTTGAGCTCGTTGGCCAGAACGCCCTTGCGCAGAGCAGCCTTGAGCTCCTCGACGGTGAAGTCCTCCTCCATGAGGATCTTCTCCATGAGCTCATCGTCAAAGCTGGCAGCAGCGTCAAGGAGCTCCTCGCGCTTGGTGGCAGCGATGTCGGCAAACTCAGCCGGGATCTCGTCCATCGGCTCGGGGTAGGTCATACCCTTCTCGTCGGCCTTGAAGTCCCATGCGGTCATGGTGACCAGGTCGATGACGCCCCAGAAGTTTTCCTCGGCGCCCATCGGGACCTGAGCGGCCACGGCGTTAGCGTCGAGACGATCCTTCATGGTCTCGATAGCGTTGAAGAAGTCAGCGCCCACGCGGTCATACTTGTTGATGAAGGCGATGCGGGGGACGTTGAAGGTAGAAGCCTGACGCCAAACGGTCTCAGACTGGGGCTGAACGCCGGCAACGGCGTCGAAGACGGCGACAGCGCCATCGAGGACGCGCAGGCAGCGCTCGACCTCGGCGGTGAAGTCAACGTGGCCCGGGGTGTCGATGATCTGGATGCGGTAGTCCTTACCGTCCTTGTTCCAGAAGCACGTGGTAGCAGCGGAGGTAATGGTTACGCCGCGCTCCTGCTCCTGAACCATCCAGTCCATGGTGGCAGCACCCTCATGGACCTCACCGATCTTGTGGGTCTTACCGGTGTAGTAAAGAATACGCTCGGTCGTGGTGGTCTTACCGGCATCGATGTGAGCCATGATGCCGATGTTACGGGTATCGGAAAGCTTGTACTTAGGCTTAGCCATGTTAGTTCCTTACCTTAACTTACCAACGATAGTGAGAGAACGCGCGGTTGGCCTCGGCCATCTTGAAGACGTCCTCACGCTTCTTGACGGAAGCGCCCAGGCCGTTGGAGGCGTCGAGGATCTCGTTGGCGAGACGCTCGGCCATGGTCTTCTCCTTGCGAGCGCGGGAGAAGTTGACGATCCAGCGGATACCCAGAGCGGTGGAACGACGGGAGTTGACCTCCATCGGGACCTGATAGGTAGCGCCACCGACACGCTTGGGCTTAACCTCGAGCGTGGGCTTGACGTTGTCCATAGCCTTCTTGAAGGTAGCGAGAGCGTCGCCACCCTCGGACTTCTCGGCAACGATCTCGAAAGCGGTGTAAACGATGCGCTCAGCGGTGGCCTTCTTGCCGTCAAGAAGGACCTTGTTGATGAGCTGAGTCACCAGGCGGTTGTTGTAAACGGCGTCAGGCTGAACCTCACGACGATTAGCTGCTGCACGACGCGGCATGTGAAATCTCCTTAAGTGTCTACCGTGCGGCCCTTAGGCGGCACACGGCGAAAGTATCAAAACGTTATCTGGCTTATTTAGCCTTGGGGCGCTTAGCACCGTACTTGGAACGGGCCTGCATACGGTTCTGGACCGGAGCAGCGTCGTAGGCGCCACGGATGACGTGATAACGGACACCAGGGAGGTCACGGACACGACCGCCGCGGACGAGCACGATGGAGTGCTCCTGCAGGTTGTGGCCCTCACCCGGGATGTAAGCAGTAACTTCGATGCCGTTGACAAGGCGAACACGGGCAACCTTACGAAGAGCCGAGTTCGGCTTCTTGGGGCTCGTGGTGAAGACGCGGGTGCACACGCCGCGCTTCTGGGAGTTGTGCTGCAGAGCAGCGTTCTTGGACTTCTTGGGCACGGAACGACGGCCCTGGCGAACCAGCTGGTTAATAGTAGGCAAAGCGTACTCCTTCTCGAATGATTCCAGCTTTCTGTAAAGTGCAACGGCTTGAATCGAGGGGTCAGCATCCCCCTACGAAACACGCAGTTCGATAGGATACGTGGCGTTAGCTGTGCCGTCAACAGACCACGCCGCCGGGCGTATCCCAAAATTGGCACATTTCCGCAAAGCCTACACAAAAGGAATCCCCTCCTGTGCGCGGGGGCGGATCCCCGGGCCGGACGGCACAGGGGTTAAGTTTGCTGCTCTACAGTCCTGGCTCGCACGGAGGCCACATTAAGTGGCCTCCGGCTCGTGCGGAACTCGCGACAAACTTAACCCCCGCGCCGCCCGGGCCGGGAATCCGACGCGCTCGTCGGGGCAACGTTACCTGCCAAAAAGGGACAGGTTTGTTTTGGCAGGTTTTATCTGGGAAAAGGCCGCTTCCCCTAGTGGGAAGCGGCCTCAAGCCTTACGAGTAGACGATGGTAAAGGGTTCTTCCGTTTGAGTCTCGCCTGTTGATGTGCACCTCGTTCCCTCAAGGGTTACCGATACAACCTGATCGACATTGATGAGCCTTGTCGGAACCCAGATGTTCTCTCCGCTATTGCGTGCCATCGAAACATAGAAGTTGTACGCCCCTGCGTCGTCATCTTCGATAATCTGCTCCGATCCATCCTTGTAGCTGACGGTCAGTTTATGATCAACTGCTTCATAGCCCAGATCATCGATGTGCGTCTGGATGGAAAACGGGCTGATCTCGAGAGGCGAGTCGTCGGAGCGGAGCTCCTTTGTATCGACGTGCGCTCCGACGTTAAACTCTGGCGTCGATACCTCGATCACCTTCGCATCCTCACCTTTGCCCTCCGTCCAACTGATATTCCAGGTGACCGCATGTCGTAAATCTCGATCGCGATTCCAAGATGCAAAGTACATCGTGCCGTTAATGACCGTGTCGCTTGATGTGTCTTTATCAATGGTGCAGCGTGTATCAGCCCATTCCTCGCCGAAGTTCATGCTGGGTGTACTGACGCCCCCTTCTTCTTCACCATAGAGAACAAGTTCGCCAAGCTCTGCCGCCGGCTTGTAGTAGTTAACGCCATTCGGATTGGACAATGTAAACGTCACAGCACCGCAACCGTTCTCGTCGATTGCCATCTCATGAATGTCGAGCGTATAGCCGTTGCCCTCGACGGACAGATTGACCTTCTGGACTGCACCCTCCAGGCTTTGGGGCGCGATACCATCACCAAACTCTCTGGTGTAGGTATATTTCGTCCCCGACGAGCCGCCATTTGTCCAGGTAACGGACTCTCCGTTGCCATGGTTTCCCCAGGCAGAGGCAAAATAACTGGAATTGACAACAGCGTAGGCGACCCCTCCGGTCGCCAGCACTCCGGCAAGGCATCCGATTACGGCAACATAGAGAGGCTTCGCGTGGCCCTTTCGATGAAGCGGCTCACCCGCAGCAGCATCAATAACACGGTCGGCAAGATCGCTATCGGCTTGGATGGACTCGAAGGCCTGCTTGATTTGATTGGATTTCACGGCCGCCCTCCTCTAGGATGAATTTGAGCTTCTATCTACCGCGAGCTAAACGCGTTCTAACGGTCGCGGCTGGCACATGCAATAACTCGGCAATCTCTGAAGTCGAGAAGCCCAGATAGTAATAGAGCACGATGGGGATACGGAATCGTTCCGGAAGCCGCATGACGTCCGACAGGACGGTCTTAGTCTCGTCCTGCGCCGCCAAGAGCGAATCGGTCAGATTCTCGATATCCTCCACGCGCCTCCACGGTTTTCGAAAGAGAGACTTGCATTCATTGATCGTGACCCGGATAAGCCAGCGGCGAAGATGTTCCCAACTTTCAAAGTGTCCATCGCTTTTAAGCAACTTAAGAAAGACATCTTGGGCAATATCGTCGGCATCGGCGCGATCGCGCAGGTACGTCAAGGCGATCCGAAACACGACATCACGGTGGTCTTCAACCGCCTGTCTAAAAGCTTGTTCTTCCATAATCACCTCCCGGTGACGCTGATGGTTCTTGATGAGGTCCTCACCATAGATACGCTTTGGCCGAACGAAATGTTTCAAATCCAAGCAGGAAAAACCTACCAAAATAAACCTGTCCCTTATTGGCAAAAGGAATCCCCTTCTGTGCGCGGGGGCGGATTCCCGGAACGGGCGGCCCGCTGTTTAAGTTTGCTGCTCTACAGTCCTGCACAAGACGGAAAGCACATTAAGTGCTTTCCTTTGCGTGCGGAACTCGCGACAAACTTTAACAGCGGGCCGCCCGTTCCGGGAATCCGACGTGCTCGTCGGGGCAACGTTCCTCACCAAAAAAGACCCGCTCCCCTGTTGGGAAGCGGGTCTTTGGAAGGGCGGTTAACGTACTAGGAAATTATTCCTCGTCGTTGTCCTTGGCCTCTTCGGCGTCGTCGGTGTCCACGAGCTGGTTGAGCAGCTCGTCGAGGGACGCCATGTCCTCGTTGATCGCGCCGTTGGCGGGAGCCTTCTTGTCGTCGATCGGGGCACCCAGGAGCTCCTCGTCGGCGTCGGCGTGATGCGTCGGAGCGGAGGTACCCAGCAGGATATCGTCCGGACCGTCGGGGCTAAAGACCATCTGCAGCAGCTGCGAGAGGTCTTCCTCGTCGGCAACGTCGTCGTTGTTCTCGAGGATGTAGAGCAGGTCGTGGGCCTCCAGGCCGTCACGGAGCTCCTCGATCGCCTTAGCACCGATACCATCGATGCGCAGCAGATCCTCCTCGGACTTGCCGACCAGGTCGCCGACCGTCTCGATGCCGACCTCGCTGAACTTGTTGGTCCAACGCTGCGACACGCCCAGGTCGTCGAACAGGTACAGGCGAGCCTTCTCGGCGGAGATGGTATGGCCGTTGCGGGTGAACGAACCGTCAGCACCACCGAACTCGTCGTAGCCGGCCCAGTCGAGCTGCTGCGGGAGCTGCTCGTCCAGGTCCTTGAGCTCCACAGGGGCCCACTCAGGCAGCGACTTGGCGTTGGGCGAAGCCGGGCCGTCGATGTCCACGTAGCCGTCGGCCGTGCGATACGTCAGCTTGGCGTTGGCATACGGTTTGAGGCCGGTACCAGCCGGGATCTTCTTACCGACGATGACGTTGGACTTAAGGTCGAGCAGGTGGTCGACCTTGCCCTCGATGGCAGCCTCGGTAAGGACGCCGGCGGTACGGATGAACGAAGCGCTCGACAGCCAGGAGTCGATGTTGGACGCGACCTTGAGCGTACCCAGGATGACGGGCTCGGCCACGGGAGCCTGACCGCCCAGACGGGCAACGCGCTCGACCTCGTCAGCGAACTCGTAGCGGTCGACGTACTGACCAAGCAGGTACTTGGAGTCGCCGGGGTTGGTGATCTGAACGCGACGCAGCATCTGACGTGCGAGCACCTCGATGTGCTTGTCGTTCAGGTCGACGCCTTGGCTGGTGTAGACGTCCTTGACGCTCTCGACGAAGGTGTGCATCGTCGACTCGATGTCGGTCAGCTTGCGCAGGTTGCGGAAGTTGACGAAGCCCTTGGTGATCTGGTCGCCAGCGCGAACCTCGCAGCCGTCCTCGATCTCGGGCATGAAGCGCACCGAAGCGGGGACGCGACGCTCGTCGAGGACACGGGTGTGATCCTCGGAGTCGGTGAGCGTCAGCACGTACTCGGACTTCTCGGGCTTAATCGAGAGGTGACCAGAGTACGGAGCCAGCTCGGCCTCGCGACCCAGGATCTTCTCGTTGACGTTGCCGACGATATCGAACATACGGCTGACCGTAGGCAGACCCTGCGTAATATCGTCGACGCCAGCGACGCCGCCGGAGTGAATGGTACGCATCGTAAGCTGCGTACCGGGCTCGCCGATGGACTGGGCGGCAATAATGCCGACCGCGGTACCGATGGCGACCGGACGACGGGTGGAAAGATCCCAGCCGTAGCACTTCTGGCACACGCCGTACTTGGAGCGGCAGGTGAGCAGCGCGCGAAGCTTGACCTTCTTAAGGCCGGCATCGACCATCTTCTGGATGTCAGCGACCTTCTCGATGTAGCCGTCCTGCTCAAAGAGCACGGTGCCATCGGGAGCCACGACGTCCTCAATGAAGCAACGGCCGACGAGGTCGGTGTTGAGGTCGGTGGTGCCGGGGATGATGAGGTTGTAGGTGACGCCCTCGTGCGTACCGCAGTCCTCCTCGCGGACGATGACGTCCTGGGCCACGTCGACCAGACGACGGGTCAGGTAACCAGAGTCCGAGGTGTGGGATGCGGTATCGACCAGGCCCTTACGGGCGCCGTAGGTCGAAATGAAGTACTCGAGCGGCAGCAGGCCCTCGCGGAAGTTCGCCTTAATGGGAAGGTCGATCGTCTCGCCGGACATGTCTGCCATCAGGCCACGCATGCCGCCGAGCTGACGCAGCTGGGTCTTAGAACCACGGGCGCCGGAGTCGGCCATCATGTAGAGCGGGTTCTCCTCGTCGAACAAGTCGAGCATGAGCGCTGCAACCTTATCGGTACAAGCGGTCCACTCGTTAACGACTTCGATGTGGCGCTCCGTCTCGTTGATGAAGCCCTCCTCGAAGTACTCGTTGATCTGGTCGACGTTGGCCTGGGCGCGATCGAGCAGCTCCTGCTTCTCGGCAGGGATGAGAGCGTCCCACACCGAGATGGTGAGGCCGGCGCGGGTAGCGTAGTGGAAGCCGGAGTACTTGATGGCGTCGAGGATCGGACCGACCTTGGCCTCGGGGTAACGATCGCAGCAGTCCGCAACCAGCTTGGCCACATCGCCCTTGACCATCTTGTAGTTCATGAACTCATAGTCTTCGGGCAGGCACTGGCGGTTGAAGATGATGCGGCCGATGGAGGTCTCGAAGCGCGCGGTCTTGTTGCCGGTGACGTCGTAGTCGACGAACTCGTTCTTGCCGTTCTTGACGCGGAAGATACGGGTGCCGTCCTCGTTGATGACATTGGCGTCGGCAGCGGACACGCGGACCTGAATCTTGGCCTGCATGTCGACCTCGGAGCGGCAGTCATAGGCGTGCAGCGCGTCGTCGAAGCTGGCGAACACGTGGTTCTCGCCCGGCAGACCGTCGCGGACCTGGGTCAGGTAGTACACACCAATAATCATGTCCTGCGAGGGGATGTTGACCGGCTTGCCGGATGCCGGCGAGCGCAGGTTGTTCGCAGAGAGCATGAGCACGCGAGCCTCGGCCTGAGCCTGGCTGGACAGCGGCACGTGGACAGACATCTGGTCGCCGTCGAAGTCGGCGTTGAAGGGCGAGCAGACCAGCGGGTGCAGGTGGATAGCCTTGCCCTCGACCAGAACCGGCTCAAAGGCCTGGATGGACAGACGGTGCAGGGTCGGTGCGCGGTTGAGCAGCACGACGCGGCCGTCGATGACCTCTTCGAGGATATCCCACACAAAGGTGGCACCGCGGTCGATAGCGCGCTTGGCGCCCTTGATGTTCTCGACCTTGCCAAGCTCGACCAGGCGCTTCATGACGAAGGGCTTGAAGAGCTCCAGCGCCATGGTCTTGGGCAGACCGCACTGGTGCAGCAGCAGCTTGGGGTCGGTAACGATAACCGAACGGCCGGAGTAGTCGACACGCTTACCCAGCAGGTTCTGGCGGAAACGACCCTGCTTGCCCTTGAGGGCCTCGGCGAGCGACTTGAGCGGACGACCGCCACGGCCAGAGACCGGGCGACCACGACGGCCGTTGTCGAACAGGGCGTCCACGGACTCCTGGAGCATGCGCTTCTCGTTGTTCACAATGATCGCGGGGGCGTCCAGGTCGAGCAGGCGCTTGAGTCGGTTGTTACGGTTGATCACGCGACGGTAAAGGTCGTTGAGGTCGGACGCGGCAAAGCGACCGCCGTCGAGCTGGACCATCGGGCGCAGATCGGGCGGAATGACCGGGATGACGTCCAGGATCATGTTCGCGGGGCTGTTGCCACCCTTCAGGAAGGCGTCAACGACCTCGAGGCGCTTAACGGCCTTCTCGCGCTTCTGCTTCTGGGAGTCCTCGTCGGCGATGATGGCCTTGAGCTTCTCGGCCTCGGAAGGAAGGTCGATGGCAGCGAGCAGGTCGCGGACGGCCTCGGCACCCATGCCACCCTTAAAGTACATGGAGTAGTAGCGGGTCATCTCGCGGAACAGCGGCTCATCGGAGATGAGGTCGCGCTCGGTGAGCTTCATGAAGGCGTTGAAGGCGTCCGTGCGGAGCTGCTTCTCGTCCTTGCACTCTTCCTCAATGTCGACGATGCCAGAGGCGATCTCCTCGGGGGTCAGCGGCTCCTCGTCGGAGAACTCGTCAAAGTTCTCGGGGTCGCCCTGCTCCTTGAGGGACTCAATCTGGCGGGCGCACTCGGCATCGATCTCTTCCAGATCGGCGGCGAGCTCCTCGCGCAGGTCGTCGGCGTCGGCCTCGCGAGCCTCGTAGTCAACCTCGGTGATGATGTAGCTGGCAAAGTACAGAACCTTCTCGAGGTCCTTGGACTTGATGTCGAGCATACGGCTCATCGGGAAGCTCGTGGGGCTCTTGAAGTACCAGATGTGGGACACGGGAGCGGCGAGCTCGATGTGGCCCATGCGGTCGCGACGCACCTTGGCCGAGGTGACCTCGACGCCGCAGCGCTCGCAGACGATGCCCTTAAAGCGGATGCCCTTGTACTTGCCGCAGGAGCACTCCCAGTCCTTGGCGGGACCGAAGATCTTCTCGCAGAACAGGCCGTCCTTCTCGGGCTTGAGGGTACGGTAATTGATGGTCTCCGGCTTCTTGACCTCGCCGTGCGACCAGGAACGGATCTGGTCGGCGGAGGCAAGGGAGATCTTTACCGAGTCAAAATCAGTAGCTTCGAAATCTGCCACAGTCAACTACTCCTTATCAGTGGTCGTGGCGGCGACAGCCTCGGGTGCCTCGGCGGTCTCGGCATCCTCGGCCTCGACGTCGGCGTCAACGCCGGCGAGCGCAGCCAGGTCGTCGAGAGCAGAGGTCTCCTCGGCGGTCACAGGGGCGGAGGCGTCCTCGTCAGCATCGTGCATGGGCTCGATGTCCAGTGCGAGGGAGCGGATCTCCTTGACGAGAACCTTGAAGGACTCGGGGATACCCGGGACCGGAACATTCTCGCCCTTGACGATGGACTCGTAGGTCTTGACGCGGCCCACGGTATCGTCGGACTTGACGGTCAGGATCTCCTGCAGGACGTTGGAAGCACCGTATGCGTACAGTGCCCAAACTTCCATCTCGCCGAAGCGCTGGCCGCCGAACTGGGCCTTGCCGCCCA